>JAZGGS010000179.1:0-6555 GCA_036480595.1 Ignavibacteriaceae bacterium | reverse complement strand
GATTATATGCAAGATGAAAATAATTATCTCAATCTTCCCGGTTTTTATCAAAGGAAGAGGGATATTTTCCTGGAAGGAATTCAAAGATCGAAATTCAAAATAAAACCATGTAAGGGTACATATTTTCAATTATTGGATTATTCAGAAATTTCTTCAATGAATGATACTGATTTTGCTGAGTATATGACAAAAGAGGTTGGAATTGCAGTTATACCAATGTCTCCCTTCTATTCTGAAGAAACTGGTGAAAAGTTAATAAGAATTTGTTTTGCAAAAAGAGATGAGGTAATTAAGAAAGCCGCCAACATATTAGCTAAGTTGTAATGAAAAATGAATGCTGACAGCCAAATAAAATTAAAAAAGAAAGCCGCCTGGATCTCACTCTCGATAGGCATCGGAATGTTTTTTGCCAAAATGGGTGCATACTTTATAACCGGTTCCGCAGCTATTTTTTCTGATGCTGCAGAATCCGTTGTGCACGTAATGGCAACTTCTATGGCACTTTATAGTATTATCCTTAGTTCTAAACCGGCTGATAAAACGCACCGTTACGGTCATGGTAATGTTGAATTCTTCTCTGCCGGCATAGAAGGAATGTTGATTCTTATAGCAGCAATTGTAATTACCTACCAAGCCGTTTCGGAAATAATTTTAGGATCGGAACTTAAATCACTTAATGCGGGTGCGCTTATAATTGCAACTGCGGGTATCATCAATCTTATACTTGGTACTTACTTACTAAGAACAGGTAAAAAAACAAACTCATTAACTCTTATTGCCGATGGTAAACACGTACTAACCGATTCGGTAACAAGTATTGGTGTTGTGGTTGGAATTATTGTTGTGATATTTACAGACTATGTTATCCTCGATCCTATTTTGGCAATTATTATTGCGCTTAATATTCTTTATACCGGTTATAGGTTAATCCGCACATCAATTGGCGGGCTTATGATGGAAACCGATCCGGTAATTATTGAAAAAATTTCGCAGCTTGTTTCTGCAAACAGGAAAGATCACTGGATAGATGCTCATGAACTGAGATACTGGCAATCCGGTGATACTATATTTATAGATTTTCATATTATATTACCATACTTTTTTACTATTGAGCGATCGCATAAAGATGAAAAAGAATTTGATGAAAAGCTGAGGAGTGAGTTTGCCAATTCACAAATAAAAATTCATTTCGATTACTGCGTACCTGAGCTTTGCAAATTTTGCATCTATCAAAAATGTGAAGTTAGAAAAGAAGATACATCAGTTGATTTTGAATGGAATGTTGAAAAACTGATGGGTAAAGCCGTTTATAAGGTTTTGAAGTAACATTATGTTCTGTATTGTTAACCATTTATCATATGAAAATAAATACAACTAATCGGGTATTTTAGTTAGTTAGAATGTACAATTAAGCCAAACCGGAGGAAGTATGCTTGATAATAAAAAAACTATCAGAAGTTGGGCGTTTTATGATTGGGCAAATTCGGCATTCGCAACAACAGTAATGGCAGGATTCTTTCCGCTATTTTTTAAAAAATATTGGGCAGGGGCAGAAAATGCGGCAGAAAGTACTTATTACTTAGGATTGGCAAATTCAGTTGCCTCAATAATCGTTGCGGCATTGGCGCCATTCCTGGGCGCTATTGCTGATCGCGGGACAGCGAAAAAGAAGTTCATGTTTACTTTCGCTTTCCTTGGAATAATAATGACAGGTAGTCTATGGATGGTGCAGCAGGGGCAGTGGCAAATGGCGATAATCTTTTACATTTTAGCAACGGTAGGATTTTCCGGCAGCAATATTTTCTATGATTCCCTGCTCCCTGGTGTGGCATCCGAAAAGAAAGTGGATTATGTTTCTTCTTTGGGATTTGGATTAGGTTATCTGGGCGGTGGTTTACTCTTTTTAGTCAATGTTTTAATGTTCCAGAAACCGGATCTATTTGGTATTCCCGATCAACCGACAGCTATTAAATTAGCGTTTATTTCTGTGGCAGTTTGGTGGGCGGTATTTTCAATCCCGATTATGTTGTGGGTAGAAGAACCAAAAATTCATAAATCGGTTGGCGTATTCAAATCAGTTAGGTTGGGTTGGGAACAGTTGAGGGGAACCTTAAGAGAGATCAAACATCTTAAAGTTGTTGCAACATTCCTATTTGCCTATTGGTTTTATATTGATGGTGTTGATACTATCGTTAGAATGGCGGTAGATGTGGGTGCAACACTGGAATTTCCGGATAGCGCATTGATTGGTGCTTTGCTGATGGTTCAGTTTATTGCTTTTCCATGCGCTTTGCTATTTGCTTGGTTCTCCAAAAAGATTGGTATTAAAAACGCTATTATGGTTGGAATATCAGGTTATGGAGTTATCACATTATTAGGTTATTCTATGACCGAAGTTTGGCATTTCTTCGCTTTAGCAGCGATGATAGGTTTTTTCCAGGGGGGAATACAAGCGTTAAGTAGAAGTTTATATACGCGAATTATTCCGAAAGATAAATCTGCGGAATTCTTCGGATTTTATAACATGCTTGGCAAATTTGCGGCAGTTATTGGTCCATTCATGATGGGATATATAACCATAGTTACCGGAAACGTACGTTATGGAATTTTATCTATCATGATATTATTTATTATCGGAGGATTCTTACTATTGAAAGTCAATCTTGCCGAAGGCGAAAAAATGGCAAAGGAATATTTAGCTAAATAAACAGCAATAAATATCCAATTAAAAAATAATAGGACGATAGAATCCGTTTTCATCGTAGTTGATATAATAAGCTCAAATATGTGTTAAATGACGTTAGGTATGCATCCTGCGAGAACCCGATGTTTGCAAAAACTAATAGGAAGATAGCCCGGAAAAACTGTCCGTGACCTATGAATTAAAGTTAAAACGTTCCGGTAATACAGAGCAATGAAAAACTGGTAAAAACCTGTTTTACCAGTTGAATAATTGGTGATGGCACATAAAACCGGAGAGATAAAAGCAGTTACTAACATTGCTGCGCTCGTACCTATGCTCCATTAAAGATCGCCAACCGGTTCTCCGAACGCAACGTGCTTCTTGAATTAAACGGCATAAAGAAAAGTTACAACAACAATTGAAAAAGAGGTGTTAGCAAAATCAAAGAGTGTCCGGATGAAAATCTTTCTCTTTTTTTTCATCTGTTTATACCTGTCCGCCTGAGGCGGAATTTTAAATTAAGGTCAGTCCGCCGCCGCGGAGAACTCGTATAATAATCATCTTCTTTGCCAAAGGCATTCCTTGGGAAGTGTGGAAATATATTTACGTGCTCGTTTCATCAGTTACTTTTCATCGCCCGGTTTATGGATCGATTCTTCAACTAATCCCCTTCCGGTTTTCTTTAACTTACCGGATTTTTTTTCATCCGAGAGAATTGCATCAAGTATTCCGTTTATAAATTTACCGCTTCCGGCAGTGCTAAAATCTTTGGCAATTTCTATCGATTCATTAATTGATACTTTAGGCGGAATATCAGGAAAGTAAAGAAGTTCGCAAATCCCTATTCTTAAAAGCAGCCTGTCGATTATTGCAATCCTGTTTATCTCCCAGTTAGCAGCTCTTTCCAAAATTCTTTCATCAAGTTCTTTAATATGAATCAGGACTTTATTTATCAGGTCGTTTGCAAACTGTTTATCAGCTTTATTTTTTATATCATATAATGTTCCGTCAATCAGCAATTGCAATGATTCCGGATTCAATTCGTAAGCATAAAGGATTTGCAAAACATGTTCGCGGACAATTCTTCTTTTAGATTTTAAACTCATCATTAGCGGGAAAATTATAAACGATAATTACGCATAGGAGAAATTAGATTTGATCAAATGTTTTACAATAATACAATTGTTTGTTTACAAAGCAAAACTCCAAAATACCACAAGCGCAAGGCTTTCACGGATTTTATTATATAACTTACTTTTAAAATCGAGCTGCAGTTTTGATGAAGCCACTTTTATATCGATGTTATAAAACCTGCTGATTTCCAGAACCCTTGTCAAATGGTACGAATCCGATATAATAATAATATCTTTAATATCTTCATCTGGTGCAAGGTTAGACATGATAAACTGAATTTGTTCGCTTGAAGAAGTTGTTCCCTGTTCCAAAGAAATTTTTGTTGTATCCATTCCCATTTCTTTAGCATAATTAAATGCTACTTCAGCTTCCGATAATTCACCAGGGGCATTACTTCCGGTTAATAAAATTTTTCCTGCATAACCTTTATTATAGAGTTCAATTGCTTTATCAACTCTTGATGAAAGACTAGGGCTGGGTTTATTGCTAGACCAGACAGCCGCACCAAGTACAACTTCAATATTTTTTTCATTCTTAGATATAGACCAATTATCAGAGTTGTAACTACTTGCTTCTAAATACAAAAAGGTAGTGATAAGAAAAAAGATAAGCATCTGAACACCAGATATAACCGATTTGAAGAGAGAAGTCTTCGCCTTCTTAAAAATACTTAACCACAAAACTGATACAAAAGAAAAAAGTGTCAATTGATAAAGAGTAAAAAGAAATGCAACAAATATTTTATTGCCAGGTTGTTTTAGAATATAAAGCTCTTCTAATGGCAGATTTATGTTTGCAGCGATAAAGGATAAAATTAGCAGAAGATATGAGACTGCAATAAAATAGTTGATAACCTTTTTTTGCAAATGTGCCTTTGGTAGAAGAACAAAACCTAACACAATTGCCAGTATAACTGCCAGGTTAAAAATATTACCTTTAAATGAGAGTGAAAACTCAGTAAGCGGCAGGTTTTGATTAGCATACTTTAGATAGTAGAGCGTAACTAATTGAATTAACAGCAACATTACAACTGTTATTGTAAATCTATCTTTTAATTTATTAATCATACTACACTATTGCCCTGAAGAATAAAGTAAAGTAAAAATAATCTAAAGGATTAAAACCCTGCCCTTACGGGTATAAAATTAGATAAATAAAGTAGTTTCATCAAGCGAAAGAAAAAAGCCCCACAATAATGTGAGGCATTTTTAATTAAATAAAAACCGCTTAACCTACTAGCCGAATATCTTTTTCTTCCACATCTTAAATACGTTGGCAATATCATCAAGGGTTGAATAGATAGTAGGTACGATTAGCAAAGTTAATACTGTGGCAAACGCAAGACCAAAAATAACTGCAATTCCCATCGATCGCCAAAATTCGGCACTCTCGCCGGAGCCGGCAAAAGAAAATGAATATATGTCAAATCCAATACCAAACGTTAGCGGAATTAAACCAAGTATTGTTGTGATTGCAGTTAATGTTACTGGTCTGAACCTCCTTAAACCTGCTCTTATCAATGCTTCTCTCCTGCTTAATCCCCTTCTTCTTAAAACGTTTATATAGTCAATCAATACGATATTGTTATTTACAACAACCCCTGCAAGACTAATAATTCCAATACCGGTCATTATTATTCCAAACGGCATAGCATAAATAATTAATCCAATAAAAACACCCACGAGAGAAATAACCACTGCACTCATAATTATAAGCGGCTGGCTAAGTGAATTAAACTGAATAACCAGGATCAGAAAAATCACCAGCAAGGCAATAAGAAAAGCCTTAAGGAGAAAATCTTCAGCTTCTTTCTGAAATTCTTGCTGTCCTGTAAAATCGATTGAATAGCCGGAAGGAATTGAAAAATCTTTAAGCTGTTTTTTTACATTGTTCAAAACTTCGTTCTCATTAAAACCCTCTGCAGTATTACCTGAAATTGTAATTACTCTACTAAGATCTTTTCGCCTTATGGCACCAGGTCCTTTAGATTTATAAATTTTTGCAACACTAATTAATGGAACACTTAAGGTCTTCCCTTTTTTATTATTATAAATCACCTCCAGAGTTTCAAGTGAATTTATACTTGAGCGTTGATCTTTCCTAAGCCGCACAGTCATATCGTACTCGTCTTCATCAACTCTATATTTTGAAGCTGTAAAACCATTAATAGCGGTTCTTATTGAATTTGCTATTAACCTTGTATTTAACCCATAAAGCGCCGCTTTCTCTCTATCAATTTCAACTCTTAGTTCCGGTCTCCCATCATCAAAGTCATCTTTCAGATCAACTAAACCGGCAACATTTTTAATTGTTTCTTTTACAATCATGGATAAATCACCGAGTATTTTGTAATCGTCACCGCTTATTTCAATATTTATAGCTGAACCAACTGGTGGGCCCATTTCTTGTTTTTGGACTAAAACATCTGTGCCTGCAGTTTCAATTAATGCATCTCTAATTTCGTCGGTGCTTTCTGAAGATGATTTACCTCGTTCTTCAAAATCAACAAATTGGATTGTTACCGAACTCTTATTTGGTGTTGAACTGCCAGCATCAAAAGGATTGTTTGAAGAACCAACTACAACCAGCACGTCTTTAATATCCTGGTTCTGCAATTGTTCAATTTTTTCTTCAATACTTTTAACTATTTCATCAGACATTTTTATGTTTGTTCCGCTAGGACTTTCCAGGGAAACATAAATTCTTGGCGGTTGGGTTTCAGGAAAGAATTCTATACC
>JAZGGS010000178.1:0-2353 GCA_036480595.1 Ignavibacteriaceae bacterium | reverse complement strand
GCACTTATTACAGTGGTAATTAAAAGTGCTGCCAAAAATAGTAACACTCGAAATGTCACATTTTTTACTTTCATAGGTTTGGAGGTTAAAATTATTAATCTTTGGGAGCTGAAAAGAAAGAATCTTTGGGAGCTGAAAAGAGAGTGAGATCAAACTTTCGCCATATTAATTTCTATATGACGAATAACTATTAATCAAATGTATAAATTCTGGCTGTTTATGACAAATTTTTATAACAAATAATGAGTCCAGTCTAAAAAGGTTCATACGAAATTAGGGACAAATTCCGGGGTTTCAAATTGTTAATAAATACACTCTGTAACCGACTGTATATCAATGAGATATGATATTATCAACAGCATATGCAAGTCATTGAATATCAGGCATATATATGTTCCACGTGAAACGTATATATTTGAATACCAGGACGATAATGCTTATCTTTATTCCAAGAAAAAAACAAGGGAAAATGTTCAGACAAAATGACCAGCCGTCCTTAATTACTTTTGAAGCAGAGCTTAGTGAAAAACAGCGGAAACTGCTTGATCGTTCAAAAGAAAAATGGTTTAACAAGCTAATATTGAGAAATATAAACGAGAACGATTTTAAATCGCTTTATTCAGAGATAGCTTCCCGTCCCAATGTGGCGGTGAACATCCTGGTTTCAGCCTTGATATTAAAAGAACTCAGAGGTATAAGCTATGATGAATTGATGGAAAGCGTAATGTTTGATTTGCGTTTCAAAGTGGCATTGGGATTGGTAAACATAGATGATGCACCCTTTTCGAGAGGCACCCTTTTTAATTTTCAGAACAGGATATTAGAATATGAAATTCAAACAGGTATAAACCTGATAGAGCAGGTTTTCGATAGATTGACTGCACAACAATTAAAAACACTATCCCTGAAAGCCGACATTCAACGAACAGATTCCACACTAATCAGCAGCAACATCAGGAAGTATTCCCGAGTGCAATTATTAATAGAAGTATTGATAAGACTGGGAAGGATACTGGATGAGCCGGATAATGATCTTCTTGGGGAAAGCTTACAGTCATACCTAAAAACCGGGTCGGACAAATATGTTTACGGATTAAAATCAAAAGACCTCCCTCGTGAGCTTAATGAATTGGGCAGGGTGTATCACCTCGTGTATAATGAAATTAACAAAAGCGACAAATACCGCAACACGGAAGAATTTATCAATTTCGAGCGGGTTTTCCAGGAACATTTCATAGTTATAGATCAGGAAATAAAAGTAAAACCAAATGAAGAACTCAATAGCAGCATGCTGCAATCGCCCGATGACCAACAGGCAACTTATCGGAAAAAGAAAGAGCAAGAGAGCAAAGGGTTCACAATAAATGCAACCGAAACGGCAAACCCTGACAACCCTTTACAGTTAATTGATGACATCGCTGTAAATCCCAACAATGTTGATGATACCAAAATACTAAACAGCCGGTTGAACAATATAAAAGATAAAACGCCGGAACTAAATGAAATGCACACCGATGGGGGATATGGCAGCGAAGATAACGACGAAATATTTGAGAAATTAAACATAAATCAGATAACAACAGCCGTAAGGGGAAGAGAAAGCGAAATTGAAAAAAAGATAGAACAAACCGATCATTTGCCTGAAACCTATACAGTAGAATGTCCCCATCAAAAAGCAACATCCACTCCAACAAAAAAACGTCATAAGGCACAATTTGATTTAAACAAATGTGCAGAGTGCCCCTTAAAAGCTAATTGCCAAATATTGAAAAAGAACGGCATATACTATTTTACCCACGAAGATTACCTGTTAAACAAACGCAATCTCAACATCACCACTATACCCAAAGAACGTCGAAAGATCCGGCCAAACATTGAGGCAACAATGAAAGAATTTAAAACCAGGGCTCCGGGAGGAAAAATAAAAGTAAGGGGCCTGTTTAAAACAAGTCTTTTTGCTTATAGTGTAGGAATAGCAATAAACTTCGGGAGAATTTACAGGTATATTACGGTTAATAATATAGATAATGACCTGATTAATAATGTTTTTTCAGCAATAAGCAATATTTTTGTTAAAATTTTCCCCAAAAACCATTTTTCGAATTTAATAACTCAAATATTTGAGTTTTTCCGGGAACTGTCAAATGATCTCAAATATGCGATTCTCAGCGACTCTGAATTTTGAGTGTTTTTAAACTGGACTCAACAATTATAAAGAAATGGCAGCTTTTGGTATTAATAAAAAGGAAAAGATTATATAGGAGCATCAACCAGAGTAAACCTTGATAGATTCCTTGTAATAAATTGTCAATTGTTGTCTGCTTGATGTAACTTTTAGTGTCAGAAATTGAAA
>JAZGGS010000177.1:0-9090 GCA_036480595.1 Ignavibacteriaceae bacterium | reverse complement strand
TTAATCAAGCCTTATTTTTCTTCCAGTTAATTAAGAATCCCCCCAAAGACAGCAGATAAACATGCTACCCTTGAAAAGCCCCGGATTTTATTTCGGGGTTTTTCATTTTAAACTGATCCGTTTTATTTATTCCACCCGGTTTTAAGTATTTTTAAATAATAATATTTTATAAGTAATCATTAATGCAATTGTTTAAAACACATATTAAAAATACCTTCATACTTGCTTACCCGGTTATCATCGGTCAGTTAGGATTTATTATGATGGGAGTTGTAGACAGCTTAATGGTTGGTAAACTTGGAGCGGCACCACTTGCCGCAGCATCTCTCGGTAATCATATTATGATTTTAGTATTTGTAATCGGGATAGGAACATCTATGGCAGTAACACCCCTTGTTGCAATTTCTGTTGGAGCAAAAAAGTATGAAGAATGTGGTATTTACTTCAGGCAGTCGCTGCTGGTTAACCTTGTACTTGCATGCGTTTTAATGCTTGTAATATTAATAGGTGCAGGACTAATAGTCTATTTTAATCAACCGGCAGTTGTTGCTGCACAGGCAACCTCTTATACAAGAATATTGGGATTCACGGCGATCCCGATGATGATGTTCCAAACATACAAGCAATTCATCGAAGGTCTCTCTATAATGAGACCAGCAATGGTGATAACCCTTATTGCAAATTTAGTAAACGTTTTTACTAACTGGGTTTTAATTTACGGTAACTTAGGATTTCCTGCACTTGGGCTCGATGGTGCCGGTTGGGCAACTTTTACATCCAGGATTTTTATGGCGATAGCATTGATGGCATTTGTTATGCGTAACAAGTTTTTCAAACAGTATGATGTATCATTTCATTTTAGAAGTATAAACTTCCCGGTAATTAAAAGGATACTCTCTATCGGATTGCCAAGTGGATTTCAGTACTTCTTTGAAGTCGGTGCATTCTCGACTGCAGTAATTATGGTAGGATGGCTGGGAACCACACAACTTGCTGCACACCAGATTGCAATTAATTTAGCTTCCATTTCATTTATGGCTGTGCTTGGTATTTCTGCCGCAGGAAGTATAAGAGTTGGAAATGCAGTGGGGAAGCAGGATACATCTGAAACACGAAAAGCAGGTTTTACTGCGATCATTTCAGGCGCATTAATAATGGCTTGTTCAGGAACTATTTTTATTATTTTCAGAAATTACCTGCCCACTTTATACGTGGATGATAAGTCTGTTATTACAATTGCTTCATCTCTATTGATTATTGCAGCCCTGTTCCAGATATCGGATGGAACACAAGCAGTAGGAATTGGAATTTTGCGCGGACTGACTGATGTTAAGATTCCAACAGCAATTACTTTTATAGCTTACTGGCTGGTAGGATTGCCGGTTGGTTACCTTCTTGGCTTTACATTTGAACTTGGAGTGCAGGGTATTTGGTATGGATTGTTGATCGGTTTAACAACCTCCGCATTGTTGCTTACTCTCCGCTTTAATGTGAAGAGTAAGCATTTGGTAAAGATTTGATTATTATAAGTTATCTAGAAAATAATTTGTAATCTTTTGGTAAAGATGAAACTTGTCTTTACCTTTCACTCCGTGTCTGTGCCCGATGTAAGGATAGTAATCCATATCGATACCAAGGTTTGCAACTTTTTGAGCAAACAGTAAAGTATGCTGCCAGACTACTGTTGGATCGGAAGTGCCGTGAACCAATAATAATTTACCCTCTAAATTTTCTGCATAATTAAGCAGACTCGATTCTTCATAACCTTCAGGATTATCCTGGGGCGTATCCATATATCTTTCTGTGTACATCACTTCATAATATTGCCAGTCTATTACAGCGGCGCCGCCAACTCCAACTTTATAAACACCGGGTGCACGCGTCATAAGAGAAGTTGTCATAAATCCACCGTAGCTCCATCCGTACACACCAATTCTATCAGCATCAACAAAAGGCAGGGACTTAAGATATTCTACACCGGTAAGCTGGTCTTCAACTTCAACGGTTCCCAATTGCCTGAAAATGGTTTGCTCAAATTCTAATCCTCTATTACCGGAACCACGATTATCAATGGTGAACACAACAACTCCCTGCAGCGCCATATAATTTAACCATAGATTTGCTCCTGCAAGCCAACTATCGGTAACTTTTTGCGCATGTGGTCCGCCATAAACATAAATCAGCACAGGGTACTTTTTCGTTTCATCAAAATCTGGCGGGCGGATGAGCCGTCCATAAAGATCGTAACCGTCATTGCTTTTTAACTTAACAATTTCAGTTGATCCTACATTGTATCCATTTAGCGGATTTGGTGCTTCATAAACCGTTCTGATCAGCTCTCCACTTTTATCTATAAGATCAACCCGGTAAGGAACACTGGTGCTGCTGTAAGTATCTAAAAAATATTTTCCATTAGTATTTTTTAATACCCGGTGTGTTCCCGGTTCTTTGGTTATTTTTGTTATTTCATAGGAATCTAGACTGAGTTTATAATAGTGTCTCTCGAGAGGACTTTCCTGAGTAGATGTGAAGTAAATATTTGTTCCGCTGTTATCAAAACCGTCAAAATCTGTTACTTCCCATTCTCCTTTAGTTAATTTTAGGATCCTTGTGCCGGATGCATCATATAACGAAAGCTGTTTCCATCCTTCATTTCTTGATTGCCAAATAAACATATCCGGGTCATCTTCAAAAAAGATTGGACCTTGTTCCGGTTCAACATATTTTTCATTTGTTTCTTCGAACATAACTTTAACCAGCTCACCGGTTTTTGCATTAAACTTAGAAACTTTAAGATGGTTTTGATCCCGGTTTAAAACATTAATAAAAATGTATCTTTCATCAGGATTCCATGTTACTCCGGGAAGATATTGCTCTTTAGGTTCTCCTGTATTTAGCCAGGTTGTTTCTCCTGTACTTAAATTGTAAACACCAACTTTTACATGATGACTTGGCATTCCAGCCATCGGGTATTTATTGTTAACAAGTGCAGCAGGTTTTTGTGTAACATCAACAAGCGGGTAATCCGTTACCATTGTTTCATCTTTTCTGTAAAAGGCAAGGTAGTTTGATTTAGGAGACCAGAAAATTCCCTTAGTTATTCCAAACTCAACCCGGTGAACAGCTTTACCATTTACAATTTCCGGGTTCTCATCATTTGTAACCTGTATTTGATTTGAGTTATCTGCTATAAAAAGATTGTTCTCTATTGTATATGCAATTTTTCCTGGAACAATAAATTCACGGTTACTGCCGCCTTCGGTTATCTCATTTAAAACAGTTGCTTTATTATTATCGATGTTAAACAAAACGAGCTTGTTTTTTTGCCAGAACCATATTTCGTTTGCACTGTACCAGGTAAA
The DNA here is from genome assembly GCA_036480595.1 of Ignavibacteriaceae bacterium. Classification (GTDB taxonomy): domain Bacteria; phylum Bacteroidota; class Ignavibacteria; order Ignavibacteriales; family Ignavibacteriaceae; genus JAZGGS01. The sequence continues at coordinate 5,728 of JAZGGS010000177.1, read as the reverse complement.
GCGTGGAATCCTTTCTACCAAATCGAGCATTGCATTACCTAAGCTGCCATTCAAATCATCAAGAGAGGTTAGTATTTTTTTATTTTCGGCTTCAATCTGTTCAGCCACTAATTCTATCCCATTTTCTGATTCTTTTACATAACTAAATTCATCTGTACCCGGTATCCATTGCAACTGATTAAGAGGGGAGGGTGAAAGTGATGGCACATCAAGTATTACCTGTTTTAGTGTAAAATTTTTCTGTGCAAAAACAGATATTGAAAAAAATAAAACAAAGAAGAAATAATTCTTTTTAAATTGCATTGTAAATCTCCGTATAGATTTAATAAATATTTTCAATCGGTAATAATTTTTGTGATCAGCTTCTTCTCAATCTTTTCGAAGTAAATATTTGAAACAGTTAATCCCTCACTTTTGTAATTCCATAGCTTAGAAGGATCTGCTTTTTGAGCTGAAAATTTTGTCCGCCCGGAAATCTTGGATTTGGTAGCTACAACGTAAAACGGTTTTTTATGTTCTTTACATAATAACGCCAACGCTTTGCTGCCGACTTTATTTATAACATTACTGTTTTTAAGAATTTCATCTGCACCAATTAATGCAGCATCTACCTGCGGAACATAAAGAGCAGTCATTGCATCAGAAATTAGTTCAACTTTTATCCCGAATTTAAGTAATTCCTTAGCAAATAGTTTTCCTTCATTTCCCGGGCGCGATTCGCTAATCACAACCTTAAGATTTTTGTTTTTTTCTTTCCAGAGTTTTAAAACTTCTTTTAATGTTCCGCTTTTAGAGATGGTGATAATAGAATTTATGTGCTTTATTTTTTTAGTTAGTTTATTAAAAATTATTTCATACTTATTTTTTTGTCCATCAGCAAATGATGATAGAAAATCGTTCATCATCTGTTGATCATCTACTTTTATAATTTTTTCTATTCGCTTAAGGTAAGTCTTAACTTCTGCAAAATGACTTAGACGGCTTTTTAATATTGGAATCGATTCTTCAATAATTTCTAAGTGGTTAAGGTTAGCTCTGAATAAAGTATTTATTTTGTTCACAATCTCAGAGGAACCCGAAGTCTTATCTATTAATATTATATTTAATTTATTTAGCTGAATATTTTTCAACCAGCACATCTCCGTTTACAAGATGATTTATATCATAAAACGAAACATCGGGTGATTCATTAAATTTTGAAAACCTTGATATGGCGCTGTACAATTCCTCTCTAGATCTGTAATTCTTCAAATAAAAAATTCTAACTTTATTTCTATTCTTTATCAGCCAGTTCAAACTTATCTTCATCTTCTCAAGGTCTTCATCTGTGGGCACTATCTGAAGATTATGGGTGCCGGAAAAATAATCATCGATAGCTTCTTCAAACAAACCATCCTTGCTGTGTATGTAAGTTTTTATAAATGGTTTGCCCGAAATCAGTAACAAATAATCTTTTGAAAAAGATTCTGAAATTTCGAAAAGAACATTGGCAGAATTTACCGGCTCAGAAAGGAGTGATGATTTATGCGTTTGCGCAAGTATCAAATCAACAAGTTCCTTTACTTCGGCAGCTTTTTCATATTTTTGTTTGGATGAGTAATCTTTCATCTTATTTAGCAGCCGGTCCAGCGCTGTTTGGTTTTTGCCGTTAAGAAATTCATAAACTTTTCCCAGTTCGTCAGAATAATCCAGGTCTTTTGTTTTTATACAAGGTGCAGTGCAGCGCTCAATATCTGCAAGAAAACATTTTTTCTTCTTTGAAAATTCCTTATCGGTGCATTCCCTTATGGCAAAAGTTTTATCAATCATCTCCATTACTTTATCCGCTCTTTTGCGCGAAATAAACAAACCAAAATAATCGTTGCCGTCAAAATCAAAATGGTTAGATATCTCCAGCTTAGGGTAACAGTGAGTTTTGTTTACACGAATAAAATATTTATTTCCGTACTTCTTCAACTGCGTATTATGCTTTGGATTAATAAGCTTTATTGTTTCAGCTTCTGTAAGTAGTGCTGTAAGTTCAGAGTTAGTTATTTCCGTTTTTAATTTTGAAGCTTGTCTTACAATCTTTTTGGCTTTTTTAGATGCGGTTGGAGAAAAGTAAGTTTTTATTCTCTCTCCCAGCAACTTTGCCTTACCAACATAAATTATCTCATTTTTTTTATTAAGAAAATAATAGATACCCGGTGCGTTGGGTAGAGAACTTACATCATTATTAAGGCTCTTTTTAATTTTAGATCTGCCTTTAGCTGTAACCCTGTTTTGATATGCAGATAACTCATCAAGAGTTTCAATCCCTTCATCTTTCTTTAACTTTTTTATCATCTTTATTAAAGCGCGCGCAGCAACTTCGGCATCTGCAAGAGCACGATGTGCATTAGAATTTTTTAATCTTAAATATTGTGTAACGGAAGAAAGGGATTTGCTTTTAAGTGATGGATAGAGTCGCCGTGCAAGTTTTAAAGTGCAAATTTTATGATTACTTAATGGCTCTCTGCCTGTTCTGAAAAATTCATATTTCAAAAATGAATTATCAAAACTTAAGTTATGTGCAGATATAACAGAATCACCAATAACATTTTCTATCTTATCAGTTAATTCAGAAAAGAAAGGAGCATCAATAATATCTTCATCAGTAATACCGGTAAACTGTGTTATGAAGTATGGGATTTTGCAGCCGGGATTAACAAGTGAGTGGAACTTATTTGTGATCTTTAAATTTTTTACTTTAACAATTCCTATCTCAATGATATGATTATTGCGAGCTGACAGACCAGTTGTCTCAACATCAAGTACCGAAAATTCAGCTTCTTCAACAGGAACACTTGGTACACTCTCTTTAATCATAGTCTAAATCTATAACTATTATATCTCACACTCAAAATAAATATATTAATATTACAACTTACACAAAAGATTATTTTTTTTATTTACTTCATTTTTGAATATATTGAGCAGAATAATTTAGGTAAATATGGCTTCTGTAAATGTACTTTTTGTAGGCGATATAATCGGGAAAGCTGGAATGGACCTTGTCCAAACCTGGCTGCCCGGTCTTATCCAAAAATATAAAACTGATTTAGTAATTGCCAACGGTGAAAATGCTTCCGATGGAAAAGGATGTACCAGCAAGGAGGGAAAAATTCTTTTTGAGTTAGGAGTGCATGTTATCACTGGCGGAAATCATACATGGGATAAACATCTTTCGCAGGATTATTTGAAAAGTGAACCTCGTGTTTTGCGACCGTTAAATTATCCAAAAGGAACTTACGGCAATGGTTTTTTTATTGCAGATTCGAAAAAAGGAAAAATCGCAGTTCTGAATTTGCAGGGCAGAACATTCATGCCAACCATCGATTGCCCGTTCAGAAGTGCCGACTGGGTTCTTAATAAACTAAAAAGCGAAACGAAAATGATAATTGTTGATTTTCATGCAGAAGCAACAGCAGAGAAACAGGCAATGGGTCATTATTTAGATGGTAAGATAAGTGCACTGATTGGAACACATACTCATGTACAAACTTCTGATGATAGAATTTTAACGCAGGGCACTGGTTATATTACTGATGCAGGAATGAGCGGACCCTACGATTCTGTTATTGGTATGAAAGTGCAGCCGGCTTTAAACAGGTTCTTATATCAAACCCCACAAAAATACGAAGCTGCAAAAAATAATGTTCACTTGTGTGCAGTATTTTTGAAGATTAATAATGAAACAGGTAAAACAAAATCGATAGAAAGAATTAATTTTCCTGAGTTCATAAGAGAAGCAGCAGATTAAAAATGATTAACGCCCCGTTACCAAGAATAGATATTGATGAAGAGCTAAGAGCCCTGCTTCTACAATATTGCCGGTTAAAAGAAGGGGAAGTTTGGGAAGACCCGGAAGAAAAACATAAAGTTGGTTGTATTGATGCAGCAGATACAGAAGCTATTTCAGATTTTAGCGCTGGTAACAAAGCATCGCTTGCAATACAGGATCCGCCTTACAACTTTGTAGCATTTGGTAGAAGAAAGCTGGAAAAATTTATTATTTGGTGTAAGGAGTGGATTGAGAATACAAGCATCTGCTTAGGTGATAATTCATCTCTCTATGTTTGGCTTGGAGCAGACCAGAATAACCACTACCAACCCTTACCGCAGTTTATATCGATGATGGAAGATTCCGGTTTCAACTCAAAAAGTTTTATAACAATGCGCAACCAGCGTGGATACGGAACGCAAAAGAACTGGATGTCTGTAAGGCAGGAAATGCTTTTTTATATAAAAGGTAACCCAAAGTTTAATATTGAAGCCGGTTATACAGACATTCCAAAAATTCTTAAAGGATATTATAAAACTGTTAACGGTAGGGAAACAGAAAACCTCGAGAGAAGTAAATCAGAATTTATAAGAGCAGGAAACGTGTGGGTTGATGTTCAACAGATTTTTTACAAGATGGAAGAGAATGTGAATGGCTGCTATGCACAAAAACCTCTTAAAGCTATTGAGAGAATAATTAGTGCAAGCAGCAGCGAAGATGGACTTGTTATTGATTTTTTCTCGCATGCAGGAACAACATTGCTTGCAGCCGAAAGACTTAACCGAAGATGTTTCACTGCCGATATAGATCCTGTATTTTGTGAAATATCAATACGAAGATTAGAAAGATACAGGGAGTGCGGAAAAACCGGCTGGCAAAATTCTAATCCGTTCTATGAAGAGATTTTAAAAAACAAAAAGATTAAAAAATATTTGAGTGACAGGTATGAAATTGAATATGTTAGTGCAAGAGTGAGAAGGGATGCATGAGTTTAATAATATTATTTTAATTTTATTTGAACAGGGAAAAATTTAATGACAATTATTGACGGTAAAAAAGTTGCGCAGGATATTCGTGCAGAACTAAAAACAGATATTGATAAAATTAAAGAAGGGGGAAGGGGAGTACCCGGTTTAGTTGCAATTTTAGTCGGTGAAGACCCGGCTTCACAAATTTATGTAAGGAACAAAGCTAAAGCTTGCGATGAAGTAGGGATAAAAACTAAAACCGAAACACCTGATGCCACGATTTCTGAAGAGAAACTTCTATCGCTTATCGAATCTTACAATAAAAATAAGGAATACCACGGCATACTTGTTCAACTGCCGCTGCCTAAACATATTAACAAAGATAGAGTTATTGAAGCTGTATCACCTAAAAAAGATGTTGACGGATTCCATCCTGTAAGTGTTGGTAACCTGGTAATCGGAAAAAATGCTTTCCGTTCCTGTACACCTGCAGGTATCCAGGAATTGCTTATAAGGTATAACATCGAAACAAAAGGGAAACACCTTGTGGTGCTTGGCAGAAGTAACATTGTAGGTAAACCGATTGCAAATATTATGCTGCAGAAAAAAGAATTTGCTAACTCTATTGTAACGGTTTGCCATTCAGCAGCTAAAGATATTTCAAAATATACGAAGCAGGCAGACATTTTAGTTGCTGCTATAGGTTTGCCGGAATTTGTTAAAGCAGATATGGTGAAAGAAGGTGTGGTGGTGGTTGATGTTGGAATAAACAGGGTGGAGGATTCTACAAGACCAAAAGGTTACCGCGTAGTAGGCGATGTAAAGTTTAATGAAGTTTCGGAAAAAGCTTCATTCATTACGCCCGTTCCAGGTGGTGTAGGTCCTATGACAATTGCTATGCTGTTAAAAAATACTTACGAAGCATTTATAAAATATGGTGAATGAGCTGACTCATAAT
>JAZGGS010000176.1:0-2826 GCA_036480595.1 Ignavibacteriaceae bacterium | reverse complement strand
AATTGGAATACCGGCAAAGTTCGAATTACATCAAAATTATCCCAACCCGTTTAATCCGGGTACAACAATTAAGTATTCAATACCAGATGATGGTTTTGTAAAGTTAGCAGTCTATAATGTACTTGGTGAAGAAGTTGCAAAACTTGTTAATGAAGAAAAACCGGCAGGTAATTATAGAGTGAAGTTTTCAGAAATCGATTTAGCAAGCGGAGTGTATATTTATCGTCTTAGTACGGGCAATTATGTCGGGATTATGAAAATGATTCTATATAAATAACTTTAAACCAGCCAACAGTATAAGGGGATAGATAATTATCTATCCCCTTTTTTGGTTTCCTTCCATATTCATCTTCTTATTTTTTTAAAGATTACAAATGATTCCAAATTATTTTATCTTTTGAATGATATTCTAATTTTTAACGTAAATAAAGTGAGGAACAGATGGATTTGGTTTTACTAATAACCGGATTAGTACAAATAGCTCTCTCGCTGGTTATCGGTGTACTTTTTATTTATGCGGCATCAAAAGTATTCCGAAAAATGATAAAAGGAATAAACGAAACCGAGGAGCTTAAGAACAATAACATTGCTGTAGCAATTCTTAATAGTGCTATAATTATTGCATTAATTCTTGTGGTAAGCAGCTCCATAGAATCTGCAATAACAATATTTGGAAATACGCTTCGCAATCCCGATGCCATCATCTCTACATACCTTCAAACAGCATTGATCATGCTGTTGCATATTATTATTGCTGGATTAGTTGCGTTTTCAGCCATCTATTTTGCTATGTACTTTTTTATGTGGCTTACAAAGGATCTTGATGAACTGGCAGAAATAAAAAAGAATAATGTTGCTGTAAGTTTGCTTCTTGGTATTATTATCATCTCGATAGCGTTACTACTCCAGCCGGGAATTACCACTATTTTAGATTCGCTTATTCCTTACCCGCCGGTTTCCCTAATCGATATAGGAAATTTATAGTGCAGTAAAGCTATGCTTCAAAACCAGATGCTTAAGCAGAACAAACACTCGCGTGCAGGATGTATGAAGAAAGGATTCTTTGGCTGTGCTTTCCTCTTCTTATTTTTCTTTGTAATGATAATTGCAATCTTTGTTGCAGTTGAGCTGCCGGAAATTGATATATCGGATGATGAAACCAAAAAAAATAAATATGAGATTGTAACCGACAGCTTAACGAATGAGAAAATAATAAATTCCTCTTTTTCATGGAGATTCATGGATAACAATCTTCGCAGGAAAAAATATGATTTGTCATTCAAACTGCTTGAGAAAGATGTTAAACAGGCAATGGATAATATCGAACAAATATCACAGATGAGTTACAGAGAGCTTGGTATTGATTTCGGAACACGCTCACCCAACCCGGTGCTTGAAGCAAGGATTGTGTGGGCTGAAGTTTACAGGAGAGTTTACAGCAATTCAATACCGCAAATGAAATCTATATTTGAAGGATTTAATAAAATATTTGAGGAAGAAAATCTCGGTTCCAAAGACCGCGTGATTTTTGTTGTAACTTTTATCCAAAATATTCCATACGAACGCCCCGGCGGTGTGCTCGATCTTTTTCCACCAATTGGTACTCTTGCTTACAGGTTTGGAGATTGTGATTCCAAGGCGCTGCTTCTTTATGTTATTTTAGAAAAGATGAATGTTGATTGTGCAATGCTATGGAGTTATAAATATAAACATGCAATGCTTGGTATTTCAGTTTCAAGAGGCGGGCAGTACAAATCAATTAAAGGAAAAAGATATTACTTCCTTGAAACCACTTACCCCGGCTGGCAGATTGGCGAATTGCCTCCTGAGTTTAAGAATAAAAGATTCTGGTTTATTGGTGAAATTGATTCGGAGGAAAATGTTTATAATGATGAAGATGAAGAATTGAATAGACCAGATGAGGAGGAATCCAATAGAGAAATAAGACCTTCTCCTGCCAATCCCTAACTAAAAAAGGGAAGCTGCTCAAGCACTTCAGGACACAATTATTTGATATGAAAAAGGCAGGCTAAACCTGCCTCTTTATTTGCCTTTTCGAAGTTCAATACTACTCACCAGGTCTGTAAGTAAACTCAGGTCTTGGCATTCCGTTTCTATGTTCAAACTTTTTGAGTAATGAACTAAACTCTGCCCAGAGTTTGTTAAATTCTTCTCCCATCTCTTCTCTACGCTGAGTTGCCTGAGTATAAAAACCAACACTGCTCTCAGCATTGCGTGTTACAACAATCCAACCGATATCGCCCCCAAGTTCACAAATCCAAACACCGTAAGGATCAGCTACATTATTGCTTGCAATTAAATCTTTATACTTTAACATTACTTCCTTTGCTTCATCAAACTTACCTTCCTTTATGAAGTAATTGTCCCAATGAATAAATGTTATATCTTTGGGAGCAACCCTCCTGTTCTCCGGGATATAGGATAGTTCAGCACTCCATCGCCACACCATATTTCGATGATAAACATATGTTCCTTCATAACCTTCATTTACTTTTGCATAAGCATCACCTGCAGCTTCTGTAAATTTAGCCCAAACTGCATCCATCTTATCAATGTCACCCATATTATCTATTGGTGTTACATAGTAATACTCATTATTATCTGTTTGAGATGCCCATCTTATTTCCAAATCTAATTTGTGCTTTTTCCATAACTCAACTTCTTTTGCCACAGTTGCTTCATACTGATCAACCATATCAACTTTTATTACATCCTGATGCAGCAGATACAATTGATCCTTAGGTGCTTCATCCTGCGCAATTGTAAGCGCAGAGAAAAGAAGAAATGTAAAAACCCCTGTTAGTG
>JAZGGS010000175.1:0-5036 GCA_036480595.1 Ignavibacteriaceae bacterium | reverse complement strand
GTATCACCATTCACAGCATCGTAATCGATAAAGAAATTATAAGCAGTAGAACCGATTGAATAATATTTTCCATCATAGGAATCGCTGTAGTAAATATTGTAACCGGAAAGATCGGGTTCCCTGTTTTCATTCCAGGTAAGATCAACCCTGTTGTCTCCATTAAGCATTACAACACTGGTTGGAGGATTAGGCGGAGTGTAATCAACTTCATAATAATTATATGGTTCATAAATTTCGCACGCCTGCAGTAATAAAATAGTTACCAGGGTTATTGTTAATATCAGCTTTTTCATTTGGATCACCTAACTTTTAAATTAAATTTATTCCAGAGAGCCAAATTAAATGCCATCGCTTTTTTGTTTGAAATAACTAAAAAAACACAGATTCCAATAAAATTGTGTACATTTTAGTAGACACACGAGGGGAATGAAGTAAGCAGGAATTTTTATGAATAAAATGGAACCAAATATACTAAATGGAGATCATTTCATCATAATAGAATAATTTTCTCTTGTTGATAACCCCAACAGATTTTCCTGTAAGCAGTCTCTTATCGAATGGAGAATTTTTGGATTTAGATTTGAATTCTTTTATATCAACTGTCCAAACCAGGTTTAAATCTAAGATTGTAAAATTAGCTGATTCACCAACTTCAAACTTAGGAACAGGGATATTACAAATTTTCCTGGGATTGATCGATAATTTTTCAATAACTTGTTCCAGGGTAAGAATTTTTTTATGATATAACTCTGATAATGTCAATGCAACTTCAGTTTCCAAACCTACAATACCATTTGGTGCATACTGGAATTCTGCTTCCTTTTCCTCAATCGCATGCGGTGCGTGATCGCTCGCAATAACATCAATGGTACCATCTTTCAATCCTTCCAACATTGCATCAACATCTTTCCGGGTTCTAAGGGGCGGACTCATTTTGGTATTTGCATCATAGCTTTTAGCTGCATCATCGATTAATGTAAAATGATGAGGGGTAACTTCTGCTGTAACGGGAAGATTTTTCTTTTTTGCCTGCCTTACCATTTCAACAGCAGTTGCAGTACTTATATGTGCAATATGAATTTTACCACCGGTATATTCAGCCATTAAAATATCTCTTCCAACAATAATATCTTCCGACACTGCCGGAACCGGGGGCAATCCAAGCATTGTTGAGTTAACTCCTTCATTCATTGCACCACCTGCAAGGGATTCATCCTCACAATGCTCAATTATAGGAACATTATACATACTTGCATATTCCAAAGCTCTGCGCAAAACGGAGGCACTTTTAACTGCAATTCCATCATCCGAAAAACCTACTACACCAGCTTCATAAAGTTCTGCCATCGGTGCAATAACTTCGCCTTCTCTGTTAAGAGTTGCAGCACCTACAGGATAAACATCAACAAGGTGAGCTGAAGCTTTTTCCTTTATAAAATTAACCACTTCTGCCGAATCTATTGCCGGCTCAGTATTAGGCATGCAGGCAACTGCTGTAAATCCACCATTTGCAGCGCTGTTACAACCGGTTTCAACTGTTTCCTTATCTTCCCTGCCAGGCTCTCTTAAATGAACATGCATATCAAAAAATCCGGGTACAACATATTTATTTTCCAAATCGAGTTCTTTGGCTCCATCCAGATCTTCTTTACTTAATTTGCTAATTTTTGAAATGATACCATCAGTTAAAAGTATCGATACATTTTTTTCATCTATTTTCTGCTCAGGATGAATTAGGTTTACATTTTTTAAAGCTACTTTCATCAATAATATCCTTAATTAAGAGTTCCCAATAAATAAAGCACAGCCATGCGAACAGCCACACCGTTAGTAACCTGGTATAATATAATCTGGTTCGATCCATCAGCTACTTCGGAAGATAGCTCAACCCCCCGGTTTATAGGACCAGGATGCAGCAACAAAATATCTTTACCGTTTTTGTCCAGTCTTTCCTGTGTAATTCCAAAATACTTTGCATACTCCCTGATAGATGGGAAATATTCCTTAGCTTTACGTTCCAGTTGAATACGTAAAACATTCAGCACATTATTTTCCTGGATTGCTTCATCGATATTATGAATTACCTCAACTCCTAGTTTCTGTATATATCTGGGAATCATAGTTGAAGGTCCGCACACGGAAACCTTTGCCCCCATAGTTATTAATCCGAAAATATTGGAAAGTGCAACCCTGCTATGGGCAACATCTCCAACAATACAAACTTTAAGTCCTTCTAGCTTTCCAAGCTTTTGCCTGATAGAATACATATCCAGAAGTGCCTGCGTAGGATGTTCGTGGATACCGTCGCCGGCATTTATAATATTTGCATCGCAAATATTTGTTAGAAATAACGGTACACCGGCAGCCCCGTGCCGGGCAACAACCATATCTACTTTCATTGCTTCGATGTTTCGCATTGTATCTTTGAAAGTCTCACCTTTACTTACACTGCTTTCGGAAATTGAAAAGTTTACAGTATCTGCTGATAGTCTTTTTTCAGCAAGTTCAAATGAAATTCTAGTTCTTGTAGAACTTTCGTAAAATAGGTTTACAATTGTTTTTCCTTGCAGGGTAGGAACTTTTTTAATAGGTCGCTCCAGGATCTCCCGGAAAGTGTGTGCTGTATCCAGGATTAATTGAATATCTTCCTTTGGCACACTCTGCAATCCTAATAAGTGTCTGCTGCTTAATGGCATATTATATTTGATTATTCATTATTTACTTCTATAAGATAGATGGCATCTTCACCATCAACCTCGTTCATTTTTACTTTTATTTCTTCATTTTGTGATGTTGGTATATTCTTACCCACATAGTCGGCTCGTATAGGGAGTTCGCGGTGCCCTCTATCAACAAGAATAAAAAGTTGAATAGAAGCTGGTCTTCCCATATCCATAAGTGCATTTAACGCCGAGCGAACAGTTCTGCCGGTATACAAAACATCGTCAACAAGAATTATATCTTTTTCATTAAGATCAAATGTAATGTTAGAAACAGATATTTCCGGCTGCTTAAGGCGGGTACGAAAATCATCGCGGTACAAAGTTGCATCCAGCACACCAATAGGGAGTTCGGCATTATCAATATTTTTAATTTTTTCTGCTATCCTGTTTGCTAAGAATTCACCCCGTGTACGCATACCGATGATTGCAAGATTTTTTGAGCCCTTGTTTTTTTCAAGTATTTCGTGAGAAATTCTTGTTACAATTCTTTCAAGACCTTCCTGGTCTACAGGTTTTGATTTTATACGCATATACAAAAAATCCTCTTTGGATTAAATCCGCAGAGGTTAAAAATGTTGTTAAAATTTTTCATTGCATCCTTCTCCATCTCTCCGGATAGAATTAAAGGTTAATTAATAATTATGTAAAGATAAATCTTATTTTCTAAAAAGCAAAGTTTTTCAATTGATGCATAAAAAAAGGGATCCCAAAACCGGGATCCCTTTATAAAAGTATTTTACAGAGTCATTTACTTGGAATGAAATTCAACTCTTCTGTTATAGAACCTGCTGACAGCATCTTTTTCCTGGAAGAGTAATTCTCTCTTACCTTTACCAGTAGTAGTTAATCTGCTGCCGGCTACGCCTTTAGCAATAAGGTATTTTTTAACTGTTTCAGCTCTACCTAAGGAAAGTTTATCGTTATAGTTGTCTGATCCAATCTGGTCGCAGTGTCCCTGGATTTCAATATTAACATCTGAGTGACCTAAAAGAACTTGTGCAGCATGGTCTAATATCGGGTAAGCTTCCGGTCTTAAGCTAGCTTTGTTGAAATCGAAATTCACACCAATAAGAACCCACTTGTCTTCAACAATTGCTTTGCCACAATGTCTTTTAACAATATCTTCAATTCTGTTATAATCAATCTCACAAGGTTCAGTTTGATATCTTCTGACGATATCTTCAATTTGATCATAATCAACTTCTGCAATGCCGGTATAAAGCTGGCAATACTTTGATGGTTCGCCCTTGTCGAAGTAATAAAGAAGACCTAGGTCTGCATTTACCCAACTATCGTTAGAATTTCCACCAAAGAAGCTACCACCAAAGAAACCATCTTCACTACCATCTCTGGTATCTCTGCCATCTATTTTACTGTTACCCATAGTATGGTATGTGCCTTCGCCACGTAATCTCCAATCTTTACCTATATTTATTTCTATACCAGCACCAATGTTAAATTGTGCACCAGTGTTGGATTCTTCGTCTAATTCACTAACAACATATCCACCGGTAGGGAGAAGACCATCATTCCATCTGGCATTTTCAGGTTTGTTAAAATTTAAACCAATACCAGTTACCAGAAACAATGACCACGGTTCGCAGGGATTGAAGTAGTAAATAAGATCAAGATCTCCAGTTATCATATCGTTTGTCACAAATTGATCAAAATATCCTGGCTGATCATAGTTTTCATAATATTGAGCAGCTACGTGGTTATATGCAACTTTTATTCTCGAGGCTAAATGCTCTGACCAGTTTCTTTGAATCAGGAGATGACCACCATAAAATTCACTGGTATTTAATGATGCTCCATTTATTCCCACATACATAGGATATGTAAATCCAAACCCAAATCCCCAGGCATCTGTGGCGACAAAGCGAGACTGGGCAAAGGTAATACTGGAAAGCAGCAGTATCGATAAAAGTGACAATAATGTAATAGTTTTTTTCATAATGTTTCCCTCATTTGTTGTTGTAGAGTATATATTTACTTAAATTTTTCTAAAGTATATTCTTAGTTGTTTAAAGTTACTTATTTTCTCACAAAAAGATATTACATTTTATCAATAAATACAACATTTTTAAATTTTTTAATTAATTTAATTTCTACAGTCTAAATCAGGTCATTTAGGAACAAAAATCATTCCAGTACATTTTTTATATTAGGAATTGATTTTCTCTAATAAAAGTTCAAATTTGTAATGTAATTTTTTCAGAAATGTAAAATTTCATACGGGGTGTAGCGCAGCCCGGTTAGCGCGCTTCGTTCGGGACGAAGAGGTCGGGAGTTCAAATCTCCCCACCCCGACTA
>JAZGGS010000174.1:0-7187 GCA_036480595.1 Ignavibacteriaceae bacterium | reverse complement strand
CCGGAGCAATATTAAAACCTTTATCGAGTGAAACAGTCTGGCGAATTGAAGAGATTACGCGGGAGGAAGATCTTTCCAAAATATACCTGATGCAGCTCAATTTTTTTCAACAGGAAGGTGTAACGATTCGAGGTTCAAATTATTTCCAGCAGGATCTTTGGATCAATGAAAATAAACAGGAGCTATCGTTCCGTTTCCGGTATACCCAAAGATTTTCTATGAATGAGTTTAATACAGGTGTTGAAAAAGGGTACAACCGCGAAAGGAGTTTAAGAATAAGATTCAGGATGGTTAAGGAGCTAAGCAATCAAACTGATTTTGTTAATCTAACCGATAATGTAACGGCACCCGAAACATCCACACGTAGCCGGATGGTAACCGATAATAATTTAACCTCCGATTTTTCTTACAGACCCGAAAGGAATATTGAAGTAGGATTTAAATTTAAAGTAGGTAAAAGTGAAGATAATCTGCCTGAAACTCCAACAGTAATAGATTTGAATTCCCAGGTGATAAGATTTAATTTATCCTTTGCCGGAACAGGTAGATTGAGAATTGAAGCTGAACGAACTGAATTGAATGCAAGCACAACTGAAAATTTTATTCCTTTTGAAATACTTGGTGGAAACCAGCTTGGTAAAAATTATTACTGGAGATTAAATTTTGATTACCGCCTTGCTTCGTTCCTGCAAACCACAATAAGTTATGATGGCAGAGCACAGGGAGGCGGAAGAGTGATCCATACAGCACGAGCAGAAGCGAGAGCGTATTTTTAGATGAATGCATGGATGTATGAATGTATGTTTGACTGATGTTATAGCAAACAGTCATACAACCATACAATTTTTATCTTAAATAATAATCACTATATATATAATAAAAATTGAAGATTTAAAATGAAAATCATATCAAACTTAATTGAAGCTCACATCTTCAGGGAAACAGTTTCCGGAATCGAATTTTTATTGATGAAGAGAATTGAAAAACAATCTTACCCTGGTTTGTGGCAAATGGTAACAGGTAAAATTGAAGGGGAAGAAAAAGCTCATCAAACAGCTTTGCGCGAAATAAAAGAGGAGACTGGTTTATTACCGGTTCAATTGTGGGTGGCTCCAACAATTAATTCCTTCTACGAACCGAAAGATGAGTTCATCTGCTTGCTCCCCGTTTTTGCTGCAAGGGTAAAAGTGGAAATGAATGTGATTTTAAGCGAGGAGCATACGGAATATAAATGGGTGGGCAAACATGAGGCAAAAAAACTTCTCGCCTGGCCCGGGCAACGGGAAGCTGTTGATATTATTGAAGACTACTTTTTAAATGAAAAAAGTTTTTTCCATTTTGTGGAAATAATGTAGAATAGCCCATCGGTTTTAATTATGCATTCAATATCATTTTAATTATTTTTCTATTCATTTTTTTAACAAATAACCGGAGAAAAACTTGGGATTGCTCGTTGTTGGCTCACTTGGATTGGATACAGTTGAAACACCGTTTGATAAAGTTACTGATGCGCTTGGCGGGTCGGCAACATATATTTCTTTAGCTGCAAGTTATTTTTCCGGACCTATTCAGTTGGTTGGTGTGGTTGGAAGCGATTACCCGCAGGAATACATAGATCTATTAGGCAAGCATAATGTTGATCTTGAAGGACTGCAAGTAATTGAAGGAGGGAAAACATTCCGCTGGGGAGGCAGGTATCATTATGATTTAAATGTTAGGGATACACTTTTTACAGATTTAAATGTCTTCGAAAAGTTTGATCCTGTAATTCCGGATAAGTATAAAAAATCAAAATACCTTTGTCTTGGCAATATTGCTCCCACACTTCAGTTAAGAGTGCTATCCCAGATGGATAATTCACAGTTTGTAGTTTGTGATACTATGAATTACTGGATTGAAGGAATGAAAGATGAACTGGTAGAGCTTCTTAAACGCGTAAATGTTCTCATCATTAACGATTCGGAAGCGCGCTTGCTTTCAAACGAACCAAACCTTATTAAAGCTGCAAAATTGATCCGCGAAATGGGCCCTGAGTTCTTGATCATCAAAAAAGGTGAACACGGTGCAATGCTATTCGCAGAAGATACAATTTTTTCTGCTCCGGCTTATCCAATGGAAATCATTTATGATCCTACAGGAGCAGGTGATTCCTTTGCCGGCGGCTTTATCGGTTACCTCTATAAAACGCGCGATCTTTCACCGGAAAACATGAAACGTGCAGTTATTTATGGAAGTGCAATGGCTTCATTTTGTGTTGAAAAATTCAGCACAAAAGGTTTGGAAGATATTTCTTACTTACGCGTTCAGGATAGGTATAGAGAATTCATGAATTTATCGAAATTCGATCAGTCGGAGGATTGAACAATGTTAAACGAAATTAATTCGCCGCAGGCGAACCGCTTTGCGGGAAAACAGAATAATTACTTTTCGGTAAAATTCCAGGATGATAAACTGATCTATCTTGATCAGACAAAACTTCCGCTTGAAGAATCCTATGTGGAAACAGATGATTACGAAAGGATTGCGGTTGCAATAGAGCGTCTCGAAGTTCGTGGTGCCCCGCTGATTGGCATAATGGCAGCTTACGGATTGGTACTTGCATTAAAAGGGAAAGACAATTACAGCGAATCTTTTGAAAAAGCTTTTAAGCGATTAGCATCCACAAGACCAACTGCAGTAAATCTATTCTTTGCGCTAAACGAATTAAGAGATGTTTATAATTCCAACAGTTCTTCAAACGATCTTTACGATGCACTTTTAAATAAAGCAAAAGAAATTCATCAAAAGGATGTAGAATATTGCAGCAAGATTGGTAGGAACGGTTTAAGTATTTTTGAAAAAAAATCGAAAGTGTTAACTCATTGTAATACAGGCAAGCTTGCCACCGGTGGTGATGGAACTGCATTCAGTGTTATTAAAACCGGTTTTGAAAACGACCTGGTGGAATTCGTTTATGCAGATGAAACCCGTCCGTTGCTGCAGGGATCACGGCTTACTGCCTTCGAATTAAGTAAAAGCGGCATCCCCTTTGCATTGCAAACAGATTCTTCAGCAGCTGAACTTATGAGGCAAAACAAGGTTGATCTTGTAGTTACAGGAGCGGACAGGATAGCACTTAATGGAGATTCGGCAAACAAGATAGGAACTTACACTCTTGCAATCCTATGTAATTTCCATAACATTCCGTTTTATATTGCAGCACCTTCCACCACGATTGATCGTGATATGGCATCCGGTTCGGAAATTATTATAGAATACCGAGATAAAAAAGAAGTACTTACTTTATACGGACGCAATTTCACTTTAGAAGAATACGATGCTTTTACACCTGCATTTGATGTTACACCATCTCACTTAATTAAGGGCATCATCACAGAAGAAGGAGTGTTCAACTTCCCTTATAATTTTATGCGATGAGCGAAATAATAGAAACCGAATCTGTTGTGCTAAGCAAACTTGCTTACGGCGATTCAAGCATAATTGCTGATTTATTTACTGAAGATCATGGAAGAATATCAGTGATCGTTAAAGGCGGAAGATCGCCTAAATCGAAATTCGGTTTACTCGTAGATCCGCTCAATCACTTACAGGTTGTTTTTTATAAAAAGGATACAAGGGATGTTCAACTTTTAACCAGTGCAGAAATCTCATCACATTTTCCATCTTTAAAAGGTGATCTGCAAAAACTTAAATGCGCTTATGCAGTGATAGAACTTGTAAAAAACCTTATGGCAGAGCACGAAGTGAACAAGCAGCTTTTTAAGGGAGTTGTTAGAATCTTATCGCGGATAAACTCATCAAACGAAAAACCGGATGTAAGTTTTGGGAGATTCTTTTTATTTTTCCTTAAAGAAATTGGTTATGAATTCCAGTTAAACAGGTGTGCGGTTTGCAGCGGAACAGATTTTTCCAGCTTAAGTTTGTACTATAATTTTGATAAAGGTTTGATATGCGGCAAATGTACTAAAGAAGCGGTTGATTTTTATAAAGTTAATTTGGAACTTTTTCAATATCTTTGCTGTCTAAAAGCAAACATACCCGCTGATAATTACAGTGATAAAACTATTGATGATGCGAACAGACTGCTTGAAAAACATCTTAAGCATCACGTTCCTGATTTTAAGGGAATTCAATCGTTACAAATAGTAAAATGAGAGGTGAATGGATACTAGTTGATACTTTTTTTTAATGTTCAGTTAATATGTAAATAAAATATCGGAGGAAATGAAATGAAAGCCAAAGGAATAATTGGAGCAATAACACTTTTATTTATCGGTGTATTGTTTGGTGCAGTGCTGGTTTCAGGGTTCGGACTTGTAAGACCAAGTTTGGCAGATGTAAATCTTGGTGCAGATGAGCCGCCGGTAAGCCTGGATGCCGATGCATCATCCTTTAGCCAATCGTTTATTGAAGTAGCAGAAACTGTTACACCCACCATCGTACAAATTTCAGTTGTATCGGAAAGACAAAACCCGCACAACGATTGGTTCTTCTTTCCATTTAAAGATATGCCGCAGGAACAGCGCGGATCCGGCAGCGGAATTATAATTTCTAAGGATGGTTACATTATTACAAATAACCACGTTGTGGAAAATGCCAGTAAAGTATCGGTCGGTTTGTATGATAAGAGAAGATTTGATGCAACAGTAATTGGAACCGATCCTTTAACAGATCTTGCAGTTGTGAAGATTGATGCCGATAACCTGCCTGTAGCATACTTAGGTGATTCCGATAATCTTAAAGTCGGGCAATGGGTAATGGCAATCGGAAATCCGCTTTCACTTTCTTCAACAGTTACGGCTGGAATTATTAGTGCAATTGGAAGAGGACAGCTTGGATTGATTCGTGACAGCTACGGTGTTGAAAATTTTATTCAAACTGATGCGGCTATAAACCCTGGTAACAGCGGTGGTGCTCTTGTAGATCTTTCCGGTTCAGTTATAGGTGTTAACTCTGCTATTGCCGCAGGCGGCTCAGGAACATACATAGGTTATGGATTTGCAATTCCTATCAATCTTGCTAAAGCTGTAGCTAAAGATCTTATCGCCCACGGTAAGGTTAGTAGAGGTTACATAGGGGTAAATATTGGCGAGGTGGATAACGCTATCGCAAAATCACTCGGGATGGATAAACCGAGAGGAATTATTATCCAGGGTATTGTTGAAGGCGGTGCAGCATCTGAATCTGATTTAAGAGCTGGTGATGTTATACTTAAAATTGACGGAAGAGAAGTTAACAGACCTAATGAACTGCAAAGTTATGTTGCAGCTCAAACCGCGGGTGCCACAGTAATCCTTACATTGTTCAGAGATGGTGAAGAGATAGAAAGAGAAATTACTTTGAAGAAAAGAAGTACCGAATCATCTACTGAAGTGGCTTCAGATAAAATAAATGAGGAAAGCAGCGAAAAATCTTCATCTTCAACTGTTTCGTTTGATGATATAGGTTTAACAGTTAAAAATCTTTCTGATAAGGAACGCTCAGATTTCGATATTGAGAACGGCATTATTATTACTGACGTGAGAGCGTTCAGCCGTTCAGAAGACCAGAGACTGTTTACCGGACTGGTAATTGTTGAAGCAGATAAGACCCCTGTTAAACATGTTGATGACTTTACTGAATTGGTTGAAGCGAAAAAAGGTTCTGCATTACTTATCAAAGTTGTTGATAACCAGGGAAATACAAGGTTTGTTGGATTAGAAATTCCGGAATAATTATTCTTAAATAAATTAAATGTTTTAACGCTCGGTTCTCCGGGCGTTTTTTTATATTTTTAAATAAAAAAATGACAGTTATATGATAAGATTTCTAACCGCAGGTGAATCACACGGTAAAGCACTTACATCCATCGTCGAAGGATTTCCTTCAAACATTCCGCTGAAAAAAGATTACTTCGATTTTCATCTTAAAAGAAGACAAGCCGGTTACGGAAGAGGCGGACGGATGAAGATTGAAACCGATACTGTTGAAATTTTAAGCGGAATAAGGTTTGGTAAAACACTCGGTTCTCCAATTTCACTTCTTATAAAAAATAATGATTGGAAAAACTGGGAAGAGATACTTGATGCAGAGAAAAGTTCTTTATCCATTAATAAAGTTTCTATTCCACGTCCCGGTCATACAGATCTTACAGGCATAACAAAATATAATTTTGATGATATAAGAAATTCGATTGAAAGATCGAGTGCAAGAGAAACTGCTGCACGGGTTGCTGCAGGAACCGTTGCCCGCAGGTTCCTGGAAGAATTTGGAATTACTGTTGGCAGTTATGTTGAAAACATCGGCGGTGTTTATCCAAAATCAAATTATAAAGATAAACTCCTGGATAATTTATCTTTGATTAAAAAGGATGCCGCGCTCTTATCCGGCAAAGCTGATAAGAGTGTTGTAAGAGTTTTAGATGCGGAGCAGGAAAAGAAGATCATCAATAAAATAAAACTTGCAAAGAAAAAAGGTGATTCACTGGGAGGAACATTCGTAGTTACCGCAACCGGGTTACCTGCAGGGCTTGGAAGCTTTATGCATTACGATAGACGAATAGACGCTGATATTGCTTCATCGATTATGTCTATCAATGCAGTTAAGGCTGTTGAAATAGGGAATGGTTTTGTAAGTGCCGGATCTTTTGGTTCGCAGGTTCATGATGAAATTGTTCTTAAAGGTGAAAGCTTTTTACGTAAAACAAACAGGGCAGGAGGAGTAGAAGGAGGAATTACAACCGGGATGCCGGTTATTGTAACAGCCGCAATGAAACCGATTGCAACTTTATCGAACCCGTTAAATACAATTGATCTAAGCAATATGAAAAAAACCGTTGCACGCCATGAAAGAAGTGACTTTGTTGCTGTTCCTGCTTGCTCGGTAATTGCAGAGAGTATGCTTGCGTGGGTTATTGCAAAACACTTCCTGCTTAAGTTCGGCGGAGATTCGTTAGAAGAAACAAGGGACAATTATAAACTTTATACAAAAAAATCTTTTAAAAGAATTCAAAGGAATTTCAGGAAATAGCTTTATAGATGTTAAAGATTGAAACTTTTGTATTCAACCTGTTTGCTGTAAACACTTTTGTTGTGTGGGATGAAGAAACAAAAGAAGCTGCTGTAATCGATCCCGGAACATCCGGTTTGGCTGAAGAAGAACTGCTCGATGATTACATCACAAAGAATGATCTTAAAATTAAATACATA
>JAZGGS010000173.1:0-2585 GCA_036480595.1 Ignavibacteriaceae bacterium | reverse complement strand
CAAAGGAAGAAGTAGATAATCGTCTGCACGAAATTATGAAGAGAATACACGAAACCTGTATTACAACTGCTGAAAAGTACGGAACTCCGGGTAACTACGTAAACGGTGCTAACATTGCCGGATTCCTTAAAGTAGCAGATGCAATGATTGACCAGGGATTGGTGTAATTAAGAATTATAAATGAAAAATTAACAATTAAGGCGAATGAATAAAATAGAATAATACTATAAGTATTAAAATGATCATTCTTATTACATATTTTATCCTGCTAGTTATTCTTTTAATGATAAGTTTTTATTTTGGAATAAAATCCCTATCAAATTTATCTGAATACGGTAAGGATTATAAGATTAAAGTTGCATCTTTTGGGGTAGGCAAAAAATATTTTAATACTAAGGATTTGATTTATAGAAAGAAACAATTAATCACGTCTATCTCAATAATTGCTTTAACAATATTTTTCTTTGGGATGAGATTGTTCCTATAATATAGATATGACCATTTTGATCAAAGTATAAGTGTTAATCTCTCATTCAGCTTCCCTGCTTTTCACTTCTTCATTATTTATATTTGCAGAAATAAAAATGCTTTACACTAATAACTCTTTTCATAAATGAGCATAATCGATCAATTAAAAGAATTTAAGTTAGAAAACCTCTTTAGCACAAGGTTAAAAAAGTTTAAGAAGCTAATGCGTTTTAAGATACGCGAGATCCTTCTTGTATCAAGTATTTACGATAACTATTTATTTGAAGAGGATGGCAGACTTTATGAACTTATAAGAAGTGAATACCAGAACCTTAACCTTAGCCAGTCACCCGATATAACTCATGTAACCACTGGTAAAGAAGCCGTTGAACTGCTGCAAAGCGGAAGCGATTTCGATCTTATTATTACCACTCTTCATATAGAAGATATGCACGTTATTAAGTTTGCAAACCTGGTTAAAGAGGAAGGTATCAAGCTCCCGATAATACTTCTTGCATACGATAACAAGGAAAGAAAGGAGCTGGAAACAAATTACGATACATCGGTTCTCGAACGAATATTTATGTGGGGTGGAGACTATCACCTGCTTATAGGGATTGTAAAGTATATGGAAGACCGGATGAACGTGGAAGATGATACAAAGAACATAGGTGTTCAGGTTATAATTTTGGTTGAAGATAATATTAAATTCTATTCATCATACCTGCCATTAATTTATACTGAAATATTTAAACAGTCGATGCGCCTTATAAAGGAAGGTGTAAACATTTCACACAAATACCTTAGAATGCGTGCACGCCCTAAAATTCTTCTTTGCACCACTTACGAAGAAGCATGGGAGTACTACGAAAAGTATGAAAAATTTGTGCTGGGTATTATTTCGGATAATAATTTCAAATATCATGGAGAAAGAGATCCCGAAGCTGGTTTAAAATTTGCTGCTGCAGTCAAAGCTAGACGGTCGGATATACCAATACTTATCCAGACAAGCGACCAGGCACTGGAAGATAAAGTAATAGAAGTTGGTGCTTCCTTTCTGCAAAAAAATTCACCCCGACTTCTTTACCTGTTAAGAAAGTTTATGTTAAAACATTTTGGTTTTGGAGATTTTATCTTTACAAATCCAGATGGAGACATTGTTGACATTGCATCTAATTTGAAAGAACTTGCTGAAAAGATAAGAACGATTCCTGAAGAATCTCTTCGTTATCATTCTGAGGGGAATCACTTTTCAAGATGGCTTAAAGCAAGAACCGAGTTCTGGCTGGCTCACGAACTTCGCCCGCATAAAGTATCCGATTTCAGTTCTCTCGATGATCTGCGTAACGAACTAATTTCTTCTATACTAGATTATTTAGAAGACCGTACAAAAGGCGTAATCTCTGACTTCAATAAAAACCTTTTTGATCCTAAAAACAGTTTTGCCCGTATAGGTGGCGGCTCGCTTGGCGGTAAAGCGCGCGGGCTTGGATTTATTAATACATTAATTGCAAACTACAGTATGCGGGATGAGTTTAAGGATGTAGAAATATCTGTTCCTTCAGCGGTTGTTATAGGAACAGATGTTTTTAGCAGTTTTATATGGGAAAATAATTTTGAAATGTTTGCACTTAATGAATCGGATGACCTGGCAATTACACAAAAATTTATCGAGGCAGAATATTTTCCAAAGGAAATATTAGAAAAACTAACAGACTTCCTTAACATCATCAAAGGACCAATTGCTGTAAGATCATCCAGTTTGCTTGAGGACTCACAATTCCAACCCTTTGCCGGGGTTTATGAAACATTTATGCTTCCTAACAGTAATCCCGATATAGAAATCCGACTAGATGAGCTGCTGCAAACGATAAAGTGTGTTTATGCATCCACCTACCACAAGAAAGCCAAAGATTATATGAAGGCAACCGCCTACAGGTTGGAAGAAGAAAAGATGGCAGTTATAGTGCAAAGATTAGTTGGTGCTGAACATAACGGAAAATTCTACCCGGATTTTGCCGGTGTGGGAAAGTCGTATAATTTTTATCCCATTCCTCCTCAAAAATCTGAGGATGGCATAGCACAAGTTGCGCTGGGTTTGGGCAAAACTGTAGTTG
>JAZGGS010000172.1:0-9421 GCA_036480595.1 Ignavibacteriaceae bacterium | reverse complement strand
GGTTATATTACAATTGGCGAAGGGATTAAAATTCACCGGAAAACCTGTGTTAATCTTGTTAATATTTATAAAGATGATTCCAGTAAACTGGTTACGGTTAGTTGGTCAAGTTCAGAAGATTCCGTATTTGTTGCAGGTTTAACAGTTAGGGGAGACGACAATCCCGGAATTCTGAGTGACCTTGCGCATACGATAGTATCTTATAAAAGCACAAACATTAAATCAATTAATATTAACACCAACGAATCTACATTTGAAGGAAGTGTTACAGTTTATGTAAGAAACCTGGAGCATCTTAATAGGATTATAGAGCGATTAAAAAAAATAAATGGTATTTATACTGTAGAAAGATTTGAAAGCAGTTAATGAATTCCCCTGGCACAGGCACAGAATTTAGGTATATGGGAATCGATTAT
The DNA here is from genome assembly GCA_036480595.1 of Ignavibacteriaceae bacterium. Taxonomy (GTDB): domain Bacteria; phylum Bacteroidota; class Ignavibacteria; order Ignavibacteriales; family Ignavibacteriaceae; genus JAZGGS01. The sequence continues at coordinate 9,005 of JAZGGS010000172.1, read as the reverse complement.
GGTTCTAAAAGAATTGGGATAGCACTCTGTGATCCGCTTTTAACTTTTGCATATTCTTATAAAACTTTAACAAATGATAATAATTTCTTAAAAGAACTTAAAGTTATCATTGAAGAAAAGAATGTGGTAAAAATTATTCTCGGTTTGCCATCCGAATCCTACCATGCTTCTAAAATACTTGCTGAGGAAGTAAGAAAGCTAGAAAAAGAAATGGAGACCAAACTCTCTTTAGAAGTAATTTTATGGGATGAAGAGTTTACATCAATCCTTGCAAAGCAACAAGTGCTTGATTCGGTTAAAAGTAAAAAGAAACGAAAAGATAAAGGATTAATAGACAGAAATTCTGCTGCAATCATTTTACAGGAATATTTAAATAGCAAACAGAATCGATAATTTCTTTAAGAGATTCGATTAACTGATTATAGTAACTATAATAAATAAATAAAATTATGGGTTGTTGAAGATTGACATTCATCTGTCAAAAATTTATTTTGTAATATAATAATTCTCACAAATGGGAGCATTCTATGACACTTGATGCACTGGGTATGGTAGAAACCAAGGGATTGGTTGGTTCAGTTGAAGCTGCGGACGCAATGGTTAAAGCAGCTAAAGTTGAATTATTAGGAAAAGAAACAATAGGCGGCGGCTATGTAACCGTAATGGTTCGTGGAGATGTCGGAGCAGTTAAAGCTGCCACCGATGCAGGCGCAGCAGCAGCCCAGCGAGTAGGTGAATTAATATCAGTTCATGTTATTCCTCGTCCTCACGTTGAGGTCGAATCTATACTGCCAAAACGAAAGTAAACAATGCCTGGCAAAGCATTAGGCATGGTTGAAACCAAGGGATTGGTAGCTTCAATAGAAGCTGCTGATGCAATGGTTAAAGCAGCCAAAGTAACTTTAATTGGTAAGGAGCGTGCTCAAGCGGGCTTAATTACAATTATGGTTGTAGGCGAAACGGCAGCTGTTAAAGCTGCAGTTGATGCCGGTGCTGCGGCTGCACAAAGAGTTGGTGAGCTGGTTTCTACCCACGTAATTCCCAGACCGGATGACAAGCTAAGCTCTATTATTCCTGGTGGCGTTTCTGAAGAAGTTAGCAGCAGGGAAAAACCGAAACCTGTAAGAAAAACTGTAACTGTAAAGAAAGAAAAACCAGTTAAAGAAAAAAAATCAACAGCGCCAGCTAAAAAAACATTACCGGAAATTGAAATTGAAGAAGAGATTGAAATAAAGGAATCCAGCTCTACTATTGACAGGTTGCGTAAAGAAGCACTGGGCAAGGATGTTGCGAAAGAAGGAAAAGAGAAAAAGATAGAAAGCAAAAAAACTAAGAGTGATGTAGAATCCACTTTACCAATGGAAGAACTGGAGGTTCTTAATGTGCATCAATTAAGGCGGCTTGCACGGAGCACGGAAGCATTTCCGATACAGGGAAGAGAAATTTCGCGGGCAAATAGGGGATTACTTCTAGACTACTTTAAATCCCTCCAATAGAATATTTTAGTTTATTTAAATTAAATTCCTTTCGTACAGGTTAATTAAATATTTAAATATCTTATATTTAGAACGTGAGAAAGAAATTATACATTTTCATTGCTGCAGTTCTTTTTGCAATTATATTCTGGGGATCAATTTCTCTTTCCGGTAGTTACTATGCCAACATTGATGTTGCATTAAAGCTTTTTGATTTTCCCGATGGTTACACTACAGGATCAAACTTACCCGATAATGTTTCTATAAAGCTAAAAGGTGAAGGTTGGAAGCTTGTAACTCTTAATATTGGAGCAGAATCAGAATATCGCGTATCTGTTGAATCGGATAGCGGATTAAAGTATGTTAATTTGTATAACAACCTTGCTAATAACAGGTGGATCCTTTCGGAAACTGAAGTAATAGATATTAACCCGGATACAATTGCATTTTTTGTAGAAAGAATAGTTTCCAAGAAAGTTCCGGTTTTAGTTGATTTAGGTTTAGAGTTTAAAACCGGTTACGGGCTGGCTAGTAATATTTTAGTAGCTCCGGATTCGGTAATCGTTTCAGGTCCAGTAAGTATTATGAAAGATCTTAAGAAAATTTCTACTGTTAGAAAATCCTTGTCATCACTTGATAATAAAAAAGTTGTAAATATAAATCTTCCTAAAACTACCGGGATAACTTACAACAGCAAATTAATAGAAGTAACACTTGATGTGCAGAGAATAGTTGATAAGCAGTTTGATAACATTCCTGTTGATGTTTTAGATGTTCCGCAGGATATAAGCGTAGTATTATTACCCAACACGGTTGGATGCAGTGTAAGGGGAGGTGTAAACGTTTTAGGTAATTTAAATGAAGATCAGTTTAAAGCATACCTTTTTTATTCGGATATCGTTAGCGATACTCTGGGTAGTGTTGTCCCGCACCTGGAACTACCTGAAAATACTTCCCTTATGTTTATCAAACCTGAACGGGTAAGGTATATAATTAAAACATTCTGATACTTTTTGACTTTATTATAATTAAACTTTATCTATATTGTTAATTAATTATAGGTAGATTTTTTTTCAATTTAACAGATAAATTATTATGCTCATTTCATTTGAAGGAATAGATTTTTGTGGTAAATCTACACAAATAGATTTGCTGAAGGATTACTTAATAGAACAGGGAAAGAAAGTAGAAATAATAAGAGAACCCGGCGGTACCGCCCTGTCTGAAAAGATCCGTACTATTCTTCTTGATAATAAAAATGAAAAAATGTTAATGGAAACAGAATTGTTCCTCTTTTCTGCTAGCCGCGCCCAACTTGTACGGGAAAAAATTAGACCTTACCTGGAGAAAGGTTTTTATGTAATTTCAGATCGCTTTCATGATTCATCCACTGCATACCAGGGTTATGGAAGGGGAATTCCGGTTGATGTTATTGACGGCGTGCATAAGTTAGCAATTAGAGATACAGTTCCGGATATTACTTTCTTTATCGATATTCCGGTTGGTATTGCGAATGAAAGAAAAAAGAAAAAATCTAAAGGTAAACTAGATAGGATAGAGTTAGCTGATATGGAATTTTATACACGCGTACGAAATGGTTACCTGGAAATCGCTAAGAACGAAAGCAGGTTTAAAGTTATTGACGGTACACAATCAATACAAAATATACATAACCATATTATTTCTGAGTTCGAATTAATATAAGAGGTAGATCATATGAATTTTAAAAAATTGCGTTTTGTTGCTGTTCCGGTTTTTATGGTATTACTCTTCTCCGGGTTTTATTCTGGGATGGGAGATATTTATTTAGAAATCTCAAAAAACATTGAATTGTTCAGTAATGTATACAAAGAAATTTCCTACAATTATGTTGATGAAGTAGACCCGGAACAGTTTATGCGTGCCGGGATAAGGGGAATGTTGTCTTCGCTAGACCCTTACACAATTTTTATTGATGAAAAGAAAAAAGAAGATATTGATTTGATTACTAACGGTAAGTATGGCGGAATTGGAATATCTATTGGTGTTAGGGGTAAGCAGGTAACTGTTGTTGAAGTTATGGATGGCTATTCTGCACAGAGGCAGGGTATTAAAATTGGAGATATTATAATTGAAGCTGCAGGCGTAACAATAAATTCAGATAATGTAGATGATATATCATCACTTGTTAAAGGAGAACCGGGTACAACAGTGGAGCTTAGAATTATTAGGAACGAATACAGCGATACACTGGATTTTAATATAGTAAGAGAAGAAGTGATTGTTAAAAATTTAACTTATGCTGGGTTTTATCCCGCTGATGGAAATACTGTTTACCTTAAATTATCAAACTTTAGCCGCGCTGCAAGTGATGAAATTAAAATTGCTTTACGCCAGCTTAAATCTGAAAAAAATATCGAATCGATCATTTTTGATTTGAGAGGTAACCCGGGTGGTTTGCTCGATATTGCTGTAGATATTTGTGATAAATTTCTTCAGAAGGATCAGTTAATAGTTACCACCCGCGGCAGGGATGTTTCAAGCGAACGAAATTATTATTCAGTTCAGGAACCAATGATCGGTGGTGCGAAACTGGTAATCCTTATAAATGGCGGTAGCGCTTCTGCATCCGAAATTGTTGCAGGTGCAATCCAGGATCATGACAGGGGACTGATTTTAGGCACTAAATCGTTTGGTAAAGGTTTAGTGCAGACAATCACTCCTTTAAGTTTTAATACTTCGCTTAAAATTACTACTGCAAAATATTACACTCCAAGCGGAAGGTGCATACAGAAAATTGATTATTCTGAAGATAGTAATGTAATAAAAGTTGATAATATAGACTCCGATTTGAAATATTATACAGATAGTAAAAGAGAAGTATTTTCGAAGGGTGGGATAACACCCGACAGTACGGTTAAATTTTCTATAAATGGAACTATTACAAAGGAATTGCTTGCGCAGGGCTTCTTCTTCCGGTTTGCTAACTATTACTCATACAATATCCCGGATCAGGATTTTAACAAGATAAATGATGATGAATTATTAACTCAATTTAAAGATTATATTGATAGCGAGGAGTTTGAGTATCACTCAAAAGCTGAAAAAGAGATTGATATTTTAATTAATGATATTTCGGATAATGAGGAACCTCTTTCCAAAGAACTAAGATCTATAAAAGCAAAACTACACGAACTGGATAAAAGCGAGTTTGTGATTTACAAAGATGAAGTCAGGATGACCCTTATGACTGAGCTTGCATCCAGGTATCTTGGATTGGAAGGAAGAATAAAAGAACGGCTTACAACGGATGCACAGGTGCAAACCGCTCTAAGCATTTTAGAGAATGAAGAAGTTTACAACAATCTCCTTAATATTTATTGACAGAAATTCTTTTACATGCAGTTATCCTAATTCTTGGTTTTGGTACCGGTATTCTTATAGGAATATTGGGTATTGGGGGAGGATTAATTTTTGTACCTGTTCTCTATTTCATTTTACCGCTCTTTGATATCCCGCCAACACAACTTGTTTTTGTTACTGTTGGTACTTCTCTTTTTGCAGGTGCAATTGCTTCCACAAGTTCGGGGTTGCAGCATTATTTCAAAAAAAATGTTATTCTGCGTGAAGCAAAAATTCTTGCTATTGGCAGTGTTCTATCTGCATTTATCCTTCCGTTTTTTATCACCCAAGTTAATTCCAAGGTAATAGAGATAATAGTAGTAGTCGTATTGGTAATTATCGCTTTAAAAATGTTTATGGAAAGAAATGGAGATAATTCTACCAGGCAAAGCGGTACTGTTGATGATAAATTTCTTCTGGTACTTGGCATTATTGCCGGCTCACTTTCTGCATTTACAGGATTTGGCGGAGGAATCCTTTACGTCCCTGTATTAATCTACATTTTTTCTGAAGATATTAATAAAGCAGTTGGTACATCGGCAGTGGTTACAGCATTAACTATGATAAGCTCTTCAGCATCATTCCTTTTGCAGACTAGCAAAATCGTTTCCACTCATCTTCATTTAGGATATGTTTTACTTCCAGTTGGACTCACTTTAGGAGCGGGTGCAGTAATCGGAACATTCCCCGGTGTTAAATTGGCACTGCTTTCTCCGCAAAGAAATATTAAGAAAATTTTCTCCGTAATGTTGATAATTGCAGCAGTTAGAATTATTTTTAGTTTATGGTAAAAAGTAAGAATTCTCTCTTTACTAATCCTCTATATAAGAAATGTCCGTCCTGCTCTAACCGGAATTCCATCAGGAATTCACGTCCAAGAAATACGAAAGAAAGACTAATTAAAAACCTTACCTGGTTTCAGCCATTCCGTTGTAAAAGCTGTGGTTGGAGGGGCTTCAGATCAACCTTGATAATTAAGAAAGAAACAATAAAAAATGCATTTCTTTATTTGATTTTAATGATAGTTGCTTCTTTTATAGTCTACCAGCTTATCAAAAGGATTTCGTAATCTGTCTATTCAATAATCTTCAATAAATTGCTCAACTAACCATTGATGAAAGTTAGAAAATAATTAATATAGCCAACAAATATTATTTTATTATAATTTTACATCTGATTTGTTTTAAATGCATTATTTTATAACTTTCCCACTTCAAAAAGTGAAGTGTCAGACGGTAAATATTAAGCCAAATTATTATATGGCTGCCCTTTAAATTTTACCGCGCATCATAATATTCTAAGCATTAACCATTTTATTACATTATTAATTTGTCACAAATTCTATCATCTTCAAAAACTATCATAATAGGTTACTTAATTGAATTCATAACTAATCTGAAAGGATTAGTATGAAAAAATCTTTCCTGGATTACATTCTAAGAAACAGGATGCCTGTTACGGTTTTTGTCGTACTCTGTTCGTTTGCTCTTACTTATTTTGCTTCAAGAGCAGAAAGAGATGGAGTTGGTTACACACCCGATCAACCGATTGCTTACTCGCATAAACTGCATGCGGGCGATATGAAAATTGATTGCCAGTATTGCCATGTTGCTGTTGAAAAATCTCGTCATGCTATGGTACCACCAGTAGCAACTTGTATGAACTGCCATACTGTTGCAAGAAAAGATACGCCTGAAATAATAAAATTGACTAAATACTACAATAATGGAATTCCTCTGCAATGGAAGAGAGTTCACAAAGTACCTGATTATGCGTACTTCAGTCATAGTGTTCATATTAATAAAGGTATTGATTGTGTTTCCTGCCACGGTGAAATTGAAAAGTTGGAAAAAGTTGGACAGATGAGTTCATTTACTATGGGTAGTTGTCTTAATTGTCACCGCAATGCACACGAGCGGCTTCCGTACCTTGAAAATGTAAAGGAAGGACCTGAAAATTGTTCTGCCTGCCATAGGTAAACAGGGAATTTAAAGGATTGAATTTTTATGAATATTAATAGGAAAAAATTTTTTAGCACAATGGGAACTGGTTTATTCGGTTTTATTGCGGTTAAGCTAATACCATTCAGCGGGTTATTAACTAAATCATCTAATAAAGGTAAAACTGTAAAAGTAAAGATTAATCCTGATGCCGTACGAAGAGAAAACAACGGAAATAAGAATGGCTGATAATATTAAAGGAAATAATATAGAAAATCAGAATAAAAAGCCCGATCCAAATTACTGGCGGACGTTCGAAGAATTATATGGCGATAAAGATTTTATTAAACAAAACGAAAACGAGTTTAGTACGCCTGCAAATGATGATGGTGAATCTTCAAACTTGTCCATGGTCTCAAGGAGAAAGTTCCTCGCTTTGCTTGGTGCTTCGGCAGCATTTGCAGGTGTTAGCTGCTCCGATTACAAGGATAAAGGGGAGATAATTCCTTACAACAAAAAACCTGAGGAAATTACTGTTGGTCAGCCTAACTATTATGCTTCTACATGCAACTCTTGTTCAAATGCTTGCGGAACACTTATCAAAACAAGAGAAGGACGACCAATAAAAATTGATGGTAATCCTAATCATCCTGTTTCCAAAGGAAAATTATGTGCGCAGGGTCAGGCATCAATTATGAATCTTTATGATCCTGACAGGTTAAAGAATCCCAGGAAAAAAGAAAACGGAAGATTTGTAGATTACAACTGGAACGATGCGAATGATGAAATTACCCTGGATTTAATGAGCACGGGCGGGAAAGAAATTGCAATTGTAACCGGTAAAGTTGTTTCTCCAACCACCAAAAAAGTTTTAGCAGATTTTAAAGAAAAATATCCATCTGCAAAAGTTTATTCTTACGAACTTTTCAATGGATCTGTTAAGAATGAAGCATGGAAAAAATGCTATGGAAGTGGTGAGTTCCCTGCAATAAAATGGAATGAAGCTGATGTAATTTTATCTCTTGATGGAGATTTCCTGGGTGAGTCTGGTAATAAAGTTGAAAATGTTCGTCTGTTTGCCGAGAACAGGGATGTTAATGAAAAACGTTTTAATCGCCTTTATTCTGTTGAAGGAAACTTATCCCTCACAGGTGGAAATGCGGATTGCAGGTTTAAACTAAGACCTGATTTACAATATGTATTTGTAATGAGTCTGATTAATGAACTGCAAAAGAAGGGAATTATTACTCTTCCAGTTGAAACTTCAGTTTACTCATTAAGTGAATTCGCTAAAAAGGAAAACTTAGATCATAAATTGCTGAGTCAATTGATTAATGATTTAAGTAAGAATAAAGGCAGATCAATAATTTATACGGGCGAGCATCTTACCGAAGAAGTACAAATAGCAGTTAACCTACTGAATGATGCACTTGGCAATTCAGGTTTATATCAAATCGAATCTTCTAATGTTTCTGTACTTCCCCTTTCATCTAATAATGAGTTGAAACAGTTAACAGGTAAGTTGAAAGCAGGAAATGTTGGAGTTGTAATTCACTTAAACTCGAATCCTGTTTATCATCTTCCAGAAGATATTAATTATCAAACTGCACTTGAAAATGCAGGAACAGTTGTTACGCTTGTTGATATCGAAAATGAAACATCTGCTGTTAGTAATTTTGTTTTACCCATTAATCAAACCTTAGAAGCCTGGGGAGATGCAAAAATCCGCACAGGATTTTATTCATTACAGCAGCCGATTATTGCACCGCTTTATAATACCAGGGAACAAGAAGCAATTCTTCTTACCTGGATAGAGCAGGAAAGTGAAGTATACAAAGCAGAATTATATCATCAATATTTAATGAAAAACTGGGAAGATAATATTTACCCAACTATAAACTCTAACTCCGGTTTTAAAAAATTCTGGTACCAATCGCTTCATGATGGAATTGTCTATTCCGATGATAAAGTTGAAGTATTAAATACTCTTGATAGGGGTATTGCTGCACAGCTAAACGGAGCGCCTAAAGTAAGTGGCTACTCTTTGCATCTAAAAGAAAGTTACCAGGTTAGAGATGGCAGGTTTGCAAACAACGGCTGGCTTCAGGAATTACCGCATCCCGTTTCGAAAGTTACCTGGGATAATTATGCAGCTATCTCTCTGGCATCTGCTAAAGAATTAAGTTTTGAAAATGGCGATATGGCAGAA
>JAZGGS010000171.1:0-2455 GCA_036480595.1 Ignavibacteriaceae bacterium | reverse complement strand
GTAATGACATAATTAATAGAAGAGTACCCAAATATTGGAAATGAATCTTCTTAAGATAATTCTCCAGATGAAAAGCTTTTCTTGAAACGATCATTAGAATTAATAGCGCGGCGATACCGGAAAAGATGGCACCGACGACAAAATACGGACCGAAAATAGTGCTGTGCCAACCGGGTTGCAGGGTCATAGAAAATATATATGAGATTACTGTATGAACTGAGATTGCAATTGGAATGACCATAACCATAAGTATACTGATAGCCCTGTTTAGTACTTTTTTCTGGTATTCTGTCCCTTGCCATCCCCATGAAAGGAAATTGTAAAACCAGGTAAGTTTACCTCCCTTATCTCTCAGTTTGGCAATATCCGGAATCATTGGTAAATAAAGGTAAACAGTACTTGCCGTAAAATAAGCAGTAATGCTTGTTACATCCCATAGTAATGGTGATTGCAAACGACCGGCGGTAAAAATATTTAGTACACGATCCGGTCTTCCAAGATCAAGGATTGGGTGAAGTCCTCCGATGGCGAGAACTTTTGCAGTTATTTCTTCAGCCATACGTGTTATAGGTCTGCGCCACTCTGCTTTTGAAAGACGAAGAATAGCTGAAATCAATGTACCTGCGTGGCTTATCCCGATAAAGAATACGAAATTTACTATATAAAATCCCCACGTAATAGTTTGATTCATTCCGGTAACACCCAGCCCGTAGTAAACCTGTCCAATATACATAACTAAAGCCCAGAGAATGATAAGCGATAAGATGCCTACTGTTATATAGAACCCTTTGCCCGTTTCATATATCGGACGATATAGGGCTTCATCCTGATCAAGTAACTGTTTTTCTTGTAACTTCATATTTATTCTTTTTTAGAGAGATATATTACTTTTGGTTCAGTCCCCAGATCTTCGAACTCTTTATATGCTCTTGAGCTTCTTGAGAGTTTATATACTTTACTATCTTTATTTTCCAGGTCACCAAAGTATATTGCGTTTGTTGGACAGCTTTCACCGCAAGCGGGGAAGTATTCTTCATCATCAATATCCCGGACTTCCAGATCTGCGGTTTCTTTAGCTTTTATTAACCTGTGTGCGCAAAATGAACATTTCTCAACAACGCCTTTCATCCTGACTGACACATCCGGATTTAAGCAGCTTTTAAATTCATCTGCCCATTCAGGTTCATACCAATTAAATACTTTTGCCGTATAGGGGCAAGCCACCATACAATAACGGCATCCAATACAACGATGATAAATTTGTCCAATTAATCCATCTTCGTTCTTGTACGTTGCATAAACCGGACATACTTTTACGCATGGCGGGTTATCACAGTGAAAGCAAGGTTTTGGAAAACGTTTAACACTAAAATTTGGATACTCACCTTCATAAACTGTGATCATATCCATCCAGAACATTACTCGTCCTTCATTCGCTTCTTCGGGACTAACTATTGCAATGTTATTTTCGAGTTTACATGCAGCCATACAATCGCCACAGCCGGTGCATTTATCAAGATCAATTACCATTGCCCATTTTGCCATTCTTCTTCTCCTAAGTTGCCAGCGAAATTTTTACTTTAGTTGCCTGCAATGCTGGATTGCCATTAATAGTATCATATTTACTCTTAATAATTGAATATGGATTTACACCATACCCTTTTGCGTATTTTCCGTAGGATGTATGCCCTAATCCAAACGGAACAGCTATTACATCCGGCATTATAGCAGGATTGATAACTGCTTTTAATTTAATACTTCCGATAACCGATTCGATCCACATAAAATTTTTATCTTCAATTCCATATTCTTTTGCAGTTTCCGGATTAATTTCAGCCCAGGTATTCCAGTATTGACGTGTAGTGTATCCAAACATTTCCTGCATCATCGGCTGATTGGATGAATTTCCATTTCTGTTAGTTAAAAGCTTATAAGTTGTCAGGTAAAGCAGCATCCCCTCATCAACAGTTACTGTTTCGTGATGCGGGAGGAAAATTTTATCACCGCGTGCGGATATATTCATTGAGTTTAATATCATTTCTCTTGTTTCAGGAGTGTCCTCACCAACTCCTTTTACAAGCTGGTCAAGTTTTTCCTTGAATATCAGCGAATAGAATTCAAATTTGCCAGATGGTGTTTTAAATACATCGTTAATATCTGTTTTCTTCCTTATGGGATTCCACCACCCGCCGTTCTTAACTAATAACTTCCAGAATTCATCAAATGAATTATATGTTCCAACCTGCCATCCTCTTTGTTGCAAATATTCCAGCCACGATCCTCTCAACCCTTCAGATATAATTGCTCCTTTACCGGAGGTATAAATATTTTCAACCCGGAATCTGATTTCATTTTCGAAACTTGTAAATGGTAAAGCAACCGAAACAGAACCACCGATTATATTTCCTAATTCAGTTAATACTTCTGCTGAGTTTCTTGTATTAAATAATGGATC
>JAZGGS010000170.1:0-4449 GCA_036480595.1 Ignavibacteriaceae bacterium | reverse complement strand
AGATGTAAAGATTCTTGGTACCTCTCCATTACAGATTGATAATGCCGAAAGCCGTCATAAATTTTCCCGGATACTTGATAAACTCGAAGTTGATCAACCGGCGTGGAGAGAAGTTACAACTTTTGATAATGCAAAAAGTTTTTCAAAAAAAGTTGGTTATCCTGTGCTTATAAGACCGAGCTATGTATTAAGCGGTGCTGCAATGAGCATTGTATTAACTGAAGATGAACTTGAGCGTTATCTAAAAAAAGCAACTGAGTTGAACACTGAACACCCGGTGGTTATAAGTAAATTTATTACTGATGCACGCGAAATAGAAATTGATGCCGTTGCCGATAAAGGAGAACTCTTTTGTTATGCAATTGCCGAACATGTTGAAAATGCCGGCGTTCATTCCGGTGATGCAACTATTGTTCTTCCACCTCAAAGAACTTACTTGGAAACAATGAGACGGATTAAAATAATTACTAAAAAAATTGCCAGCGAGTTTGAAATAACCGGTCCGTTTAATATGCAGTTTATCGCAAAAGAAAACGATGTAAAGGTGATTGAATGCAACTTAAGAGCATCCAGGAGTTTTCCCTTTGTATCAAAAACTTTAAAGATAAACTTTATTGATATCGCAACAAGATTGATGCTTGGCGATAAACCGCAAGCAATTGATAAGTCTTCTTTTGATCTTGATTATGTTGGAGTTAAAGCATCTCAATTTTCTTTTACCAGGTTGAAAGGTTCGGATCCTGTCACCGGAGTTGAAATGTCCTCAACAGGTGAAGTGGCTTGCCTGGGTGATGATTTTAATGAAGCATTTCTAAAAAGTGTGTTATCCACAGGTTATAGGATTCCGCAAAAAGCGGTACTTCTTTCAACCGGTACACCAAAGAATAAAGCCGAAATTCTTGAAGACCTGGTTGTGCTTAAGCAGATGGGACTTAAGTTTTATGGTACAAAAGGTACGGCAGATTATTATAAACTAAGCGATATTGATGTAGAAATATTATACCGCCCATTCGATAACAAGGAACCCGGAATACTTACATATTTTAGTGAAGGTAAGATTGATATGGTAATCAACATTCCCAAATCTGCTGAGCAGGTTGAATTAGATAGTGATTATATTATCCGTAGGAAAGCTGTTGATCTTAACATTCCTCTTTTTACAAATGTGCAGGCAACAAAAAGATTTATTAAAGCGCTGCAGCAGTATAAGCTTGATGACCTTCCTGTTAAAAGCTGGGATGAGTATAATTAAATATGCAGCTGCGAGCCTAAACTCGCAACCATATAGTAGATAATAATCTTATTTTTCCTTTTGCTCCGAATGACCAACTCGTAGATCTATTTTTTATAATACTTCATCGCTTCCGGCATCCAGGCGTTTAAATCATTTATCCTTGTTTGATCCGAAGGATGAGTGCTAAGAAACTCAGGCGGCTCACCTTCTTTACCTGCTGCCATCCTTTTCCAGAATTCCGGAGCTGTCTGCGGATTATAACCAGCCATTGCCATAAATATTAATCCCAAATGATCGGCTTCGCTTTCGTGTGTTCTGCTGTATGGAAGCATTATACCTACTGTCGTTCCAATACCGTAAACTCCAAGCCAGAGTGCCTGCGTTTGAACCGGTTCGTCTTTCATAGCTACCATTAATCCTATTGCACCTGCCTGTTGCAGCAATTGCTGACTCATTCTTTCGTTTCCATGTTCCGCAATTGCATGTGCAATTTCGTGCCCGAGAACAACAGCCAAACCAGTTTCATCCTGCGTTACAGGAAGTAAACCTGAATAAACAACAACCTTGCCGCCCGGCATTGCCCACGCATTTACCTGGTCACTTTCCACAAGATTAAACTCCCAGTCATATCCTTCAAGATTTTCTGAAAGATTATTTTGTGCCATATAATCTTCAACAGCTAGCTGTATGTTTCTTCCAACACGCTTAACCATATTCACCTCTGCCTGGTTATTGCTTAACGGATTTTCATTCAGGAATTTACCATACTGCTGAAAACTCATTGCAAGCATTTCGCTGTCTGGTATTATATTTAATTGAGATCTTCCCGATAACGGAACCGTGCTGCAGGAAATAAAGATTGTTGACGACGTTATAACAGCAACAAGAAAATATTTTATTAGTTTCATTATAGTATTAATCCATTAGTTATAAGTAGTATTCGGTTTAAATATAGTAAAAAACTTGCAATTTTAAAGTTTATTATATTTGTGAAAATAATTATTGTAACTAAGAGGCATTTATGCAGATAGGAATAGTAGGACTGCCGCAATCGGGTAAGTCAACTTTGTTTCAAACAATTACAAAAACTCACCTCGATCCGGCATCGCTGGTAAAGGTGGAGACGCACCAGAGCGTTATTAAAGTGCCCGATGAAAGGTTAGATAAACTAACCGAAATATTTAATCCTAAAAAGAAAGTTAGCGCAACCATCGAAGTGCTGGATATTGTTGGACTGCATAAAGGTGATTCCGGCTCCACTCAATTTACAAGCAACTTTTTAGGCAAAGTAAAAAATGCAGATGCGCTGATACAAGTGGTGAGATTATTTGAAAACGAACTTGTGCTGCACCCTGATGGTTCTATAGATATGTTAAGAGATATTGATGCTTTTGAAACTGAATTTATTATTTCCGATATGACAATATTGGAAAAGAGAATTGCCACCATAAAAAAACAGATACAGAAGACACAGGACGAAGCGTTGAAGAGGGAAGTGCCAATTTTAGAAAAGTGCAATGAAATTCTGCAGGAGGAAAAACCGCTGCGTGATGCACATCTAACGCACGATGTATTAAAAGTATTAAAAACATACCAGCTTCTCTCGGTTAAACCGATGCTTATTGCTCTTAACCTGGATGAAAACCAGGCGGGTGATACGGAAAAGTATTTAAACGAACTTGCAAAACAGAAGGTAAGTAAAAACACCAAAGCCATTTGCTTCTTTGGTAAAATAGAACAGGAAATGTCTGAACTGTCGGATGAAGAAGCGCAGGTTTTTATGGAAGAATACGGCATCAAAGATTCAGCGTTAACTGGAATTATAAGAGAATCATACGACCTGTTAGGGCTGCAATCATTTTTTACTGTTGGCGATGATGAATGCCGTGCATGGACTGTTAGAAAAGGATCAAACGCACAGGAAGCTGCCGGCGAAGTTCATACAGACTTCTTTAAAAAATTCATACGTGCAGAGGTTGTTCATCACGATGATTTTGTTAAGGCAGGATCATTCTCCGCTGCAAAGGAGGAAGGCACCTGGCGCTTGGAAGGAAAAGAATATATTGTGCAGGATGGAGATATAATTGTTATAAGGCATGGTTGATTTTATCATCAACCCCCTCTTAATCTCCCCCTTAGTAAGGGGGAGAAAAAGGGAAAATGAAATTTTAAATTAATCCTGGTACATATGCACATCTCTTTGCGGGAAAGGGATTGAGATATTTTCAGCATCGAATTTTTTCTTAATTGTTTCTGTTACATCAAAATAAACTCCCCAGTAATCTGCGCTGTTAACCCAGGGGCGCACGTTAAAGTTTACACTGCTATCAGCAAGTTCCGAAACAACAATCTGCGGTGCAGGATCTTTTAAAACTCTTGAATCGCTATCTATCACCGATTGGATAACACTTTTGGCTTTATCAATATCATCACCGTAACCAATTCCAAAAACCATATCAACCCTGCGTGTATCTTTAACGGAATTATTAACAATATTATTTCCGGTTATATTTGAGTTGGGTACATAGATGACTCTGTTATCCGGTGTAATAAGCGTGGTTACAAATATTCCAACAGATTCCACTGAACCGGCAACTCCTCCGCCTTCAATATAATTACCAACCTTTATCGGCTTAAAAATTATAAGCATTACCCCTGAGGCAAAATTAGAAAGCGAACCCTGCAGTGCAAAGCCTATTGCCAGACCCGCAGCACCAACTACAGCCACAAACGAGGCGGTTTGAATTCCTAACTGTGCAGCAGCGGAAATCAAAATAAACGTAATAAGTCCAATCCGCACTAAACTTACAGCAAACTTTATAAGTGTTTCATCAACTTCTCTTCTCCTTAAAACTTTTCCTAAAGTTTTGGCTAAGAGTTTTGCAATCCAGACTCCTAAAATAAGTGTTGCTATTGCACCAATAATCTTCAATCCGTAAATAGCAACTAACGGCTCAATTTCCTTAATTATTTGTTCCATTTTTTCTCCTGTTATTTTTCCACATAATTATTTAATTATTTTATAAACTAAAATTATTGATCTTGCCGGAAATTTTTAAATAAAAAAAGGCTGTTTCAACAGTAGTTTGGTCATCACGATCCCGACCAAAGTCGGGAGAAGTGATCCCATTTTTTAAGCAAAATCAAAAGATTGCTTCGTCACAAAGCTCCTCGCAATGACAGTTACTCTCCTTTTAAGACAACCCGTAAAAACG
>JAZGGS010000169.1:0-3818 GCA_036480595.1 Ignavibacteriaceae bacterium | reverse complement strand
CGGATTTTGCAAAAATAACAGCACGTTTAATTACAGACTCCAGTTCCCTTACATTTCCTTTCCAGTCATAATCAATCAAAGCTTTAGAGGCAGCCTTTGATAAACTGATTCTTTCTGCCTCATTTGCAAGAAAATGTGCAGCCAGCAGTTCTATATCTTCTTTTCTTCCTCTTAACGGAGGAAGATCGATCCTAAAAACATTTAAACGGTAATAGAGATCTTCACGGAATTTTTTCTCTGCCACCGCAGTTTCCAGTTCCTTGTTTGTTGCTGCAACTACTCTAACATCAACCCTGTGCGGAGTGGAAGAACCAACTTTTTCAATTTCACCCGATTGCAAAACCCTGAGCATCTTAACCTGGAAGTTTTCCGACGTTTCACCAATTTCATCTAAAAATATTGTTCCTTTATCAGCAATTTCAAACCTTCCGGATTTATCCTTCGAAGCCCCTGTAAAAGCGCCTCGCACGTGCCCGAATAATTCGCTTTCTAAAAGATTTTCTGAAAGTGCACCGCAGTTTACGGCTACAAAGTTTTTATCCTTCCTGCTGCTTAATAAATGAATAGCTCTTGCAGCCAGTTCTTTTCCTGTTCCGCTTTCACCTATTATTAAAATAGTTGTGTCAGTGGGAGCGGCTTTCTTTATTATATCAACAGTCTTTGCCATTACGTTGGAACAATAAACGATCCCGAAAAAATTTTCTGCTTTTTTAATTTCCGTTATTTCGCTTCTAGTTCTGTCTTCTTCATCTTCTTTCAGTTTTTCAATATCCGATTTCAATTTTTTTATTTTATCAATAATCTTAACCGCTCCTTCATCTTCGGAAACATCCAATTCTTGCTGCATTCGTGCTAATTCATTCTCCTTTTTAACCAGCAGAGATTTTAGTATTTCACTTTCATCAAGCGCTCCTTTTAGCAAATATTTCTTATCAAGCAAGTAGTAACCCAGGTCTGTTAAAGCAATAAGAAAAAAGGGAAGGATGAAAAAAGTATGTGCAATCTTCAAATTAAAATATGAAAAACAGGTAAATGTTATTATTACAAAAATTAATAAAGTAATTAAATAGATGAAGACCTGTCTGAGTTTAAGGCGCTGCAGAAAATAAATGAATAACATAACAAGTAAAACCAGGATTATTGCAGACAAGATGTAGTAACCGGTAACCAGCCACCTGGAGTTTAAGAGATTATCCAGGGAGAACGCATGCAGTGCAATTCCGGGAAGCTGCTCATCGAAGCTTGTTTTTATTGTAGATGCAAACTGGGGATCACTTATTCCTATAATTACAATTTTATCTTTTAAACTCTTAAGCAGATAGCTTTCGTTATTTACCAGGTCAAAATATTCTATCAAGCTGTAATTCCTGAATTCTTTCCATGAAGAATGAAAATTAACGAGGATCGATTTCACCGGGTGTTTAACGCCGGAAAGTTTTGTTGAAAATGCTTCTTCCGTAATTCCCTGGTTAATAACTTCAAAAGGAATTACTATCCCATCTTCAATAATATAATTAAGATGACCGGTGCTGAAAGATTCGTTCAGCAGTTTTGGGCTGGGGTAACTGAGTGAGTCGGTGTAAAAATTATCAGCGTGTTTTATTATTCTACCTGCAAGTGAACTTAAAACAACCCTGCCCGATTTTTCAATCTCGTTTTGCAGAAGTTTATCATAGATGGTTTGTATTACCAACCTTGAGCTGAGAAAAACTTCAATCCCAATTTTATTTACATCCTGTTTTGTTAAGCTGTTTATTAGCAATGCATAATAACTTCGTTTAATAGGCCACGGACCAACTCTTTCAATATCTTCTGCGGAGATATGAATAATTACAATATTGGTGTCTGGCTTATCTTCACCTGAAACTAAAGAATAAATTTCTTCAACACTTATATTTATGCTGCTCTCAAAATCTTTAAAGAGGAGTAACATTAAACATGCAATAAAAAGCAAAAATATTTTAAGTATCAGTTTACTTTTTCCGTGCATCATATTTTGTAAAAAGAAATAAAATCATATCGTTTGGCTAAATATATGAATTTGAACTGATGAAATTAATAAACTTATAAGTTTAAACAATTTGCTTTATTTCAATAGAGTAAGGAAAAAATCACTATTTTTATGAGCATAAAATTAGTAATAAGTATTTAACAAATAGGATTAAAGATGCAAACATTGAAAATATTATTTCTGTTTTTCATTGCGGTTACATTGCTTACCGGCTGCTTCAAAGTTGAAACAACAGTTAAAATAAATAAAGACGGCAGCGGGAAGATTTTTCAAACAGTTATGATGAGTAAAACATTTGTAGAAATGATCTCCCAGTTTGCCGGATCCTTTAGCGATTCATCAAGTACTGAGGAGTTTTCCCTTTTTGATGAAAAGGAGTTCAAAGAATCTGCAAAAGAATTTGGAAGCGGCGTACAGTATCTTGGCGGCGAGCATGTAAGTGAGGATGGCTGGGAAGGATTCAGGGCAGAATATGCGTTTGATGATCTAAATAAAATCCGCCTTGAACCGGAACCTGACAATAAAATTTCGATTGGAATGGAAGAACAGAATGTTGAAGAAGAAGATACTGAATACTATTTCTTTAAATTTATTAAAGGGGATGTCTCGGAAGTTATTATAGACAGACCGGAAATTGAACCTGATTTTGATGATGAAGAAATAGATGTTGAAGGAAGTAGTGATGAGTTTAACGAAGAATTCCTCAATATAATGGAAGGAATGAGAGTTGATATTGCCCTTGAGTTTGAAGGAGAAATTGTTGAAACAAATGCAACGCACGTTGAAGGTTCAAGGGTCACACTTCTATCCATAGATTTTGGAGAAATAGTTAAGAATAAAGAAACACTTGAAATGCTGAAAAAAAGTCAGCCGGATGAAATTGAAGATCTGGAAGCATTTGTTGAAAAAATTCCGGGGATGAAATTAGAGCTTAATAAACCTGTATCAGTTAAATTCGAATAATATAAATAGAGGAAAATATTTATGAAGAAACTTTTAATCATACCTATCGCACTTTTATTTTGTGGATACTTACTTGCCCAAACAGATGATGGTAAGTACGGCAGCGAAATTACTTTGGAAGAAAAAACCAATATTTCAGATATCTTAAACTTACCTGAAGATTATCTTGATAAAAAAGTCCTGGTTGAAGGAGAGATTCTGGATGTTTGTAAAATGATGGGCTGCTGGATGGAAATTGAATCTGATGTTGAAGGAGAGCACATAAAAGTAAAAGTAGAAGATGGTGTGATCGTCTTCCCCGTGGAAGCTAAAGGGAAAACTGCACTTGTAGAGGGCACAGTTTATAAAATTGAACTTAGCCAGGAGAAAGCAGTTGAATATCTTGAGCACGCAGCCGAGGAACAAAACGAAGAATTTGATCCTTCCACAGTAACCGGTCCTATGATCATTTACCAGATAAAAGGATTAGGAGCGGAGATTTACGGCAAGGAAGGTTAAGTTATTTTATTGTCAAAAAAAGCCGCCCTCCACTGTTTCAGGAAGGCGGCTTATTATGTCACATCTAATAATTCATTACTTCATCATAATCATCTTCTTAACTTCTACATAATTCTGAGATTCCATCCGGTAGAAATATACACCAGATGTTAATCCTGCTGCATTCCAGGTTAAAGAATAATTTCCGGAAGGCATATTTTCGTTAACTAAGGTTGCAACTTCTCTTCCAACAATATCATAAACAACTATACTTACATTCGATTCAACCGGCACTGAGAATTCTATCCGGGTTGATGGGTTGAACGGATTAGGATAGTTCTGTGACAGAAGATAATTTTCAGGAATG
>JAZGGS010000168.1:0-6230 GCA_036480595.1 Ignavibacteriaceae bacterium | reverse complement strand
TTCTTGGTTTAAATATTGAGTATATGCAAAAAAGCGCGGTGGGTCCAAATCTTACTGTTTTTTTAGGGAACAGGATAGTTGTGTTTGAGGTTGAAGACGGCTTTAGGGTTATACCTATTGAACTAACAGCTCATTATCTTTTCCCGTTTTCTACAGACCGGTTTATATTTATGATGGGCGGGGGAATGGGCTACTACCGTGGAAAATTTACCCGGAAATTCAGTGACGTTGATTTATCAATTCAACAGAGACAGGTTGCGATTGGTATTCACGTCTCAGCATCGATGGATTATATGCCCCTGGAATTTTTCTCAATAAGATTTGAAATGAAGTTCAGGGATCCTCAATATAACGTAACAAGTAAGTATAATAAAACCATCGTAATATACCAGGGAGAGGAAATTCAGTTACATGACGATGCATTTGAAACTAAAGTAAATGTTAATGGTGTTACATTTATACTTGGTGCTGTTTTTCATTTTTAACAATAACATTCATTCCTAACGGATCACTTTCCAAAACGAATTTTTTTTTGATGACTAAAACGTTAATTTTCTTGTGAGAAGTATTATTGTTATGAGAAAAAAAATCTATTATCTAACTGGTTTTATGGCTGCGGGCAAAAGTACAATTGGTCCTATCCTTGCCAACACGTTAGGATGGAATTTCCTAGATCTTGATAAAGTTATTGAAGAGGAAGAAGCTATGAAGATTACCGAAATATTTGAGACGAAAGGTGAAGATTATTTTCGGAAGAAAGAGTTGGAAATGCTTAAAGCGACATCAAAAAAAAATCATTTAATAGTGGCATTAGGCGGCGGAACAATTGCTTACGGCAAAAACCTTCAGCTGTTAAAAAAAACCGGAAGATTAATTTATCTTCATTCTTCTCCTGAAACGGCATATAAAAGACTGGTTCATAAAAGAGATCGTCCTGCACTTTTATTTGAAGGTGAAAACCTTCCCACCAAAGAACAATTCATGGAAAGAATAAAATCGCTTATGTCTGCCAGGCAGGAATTTTATGAAAAAGCGGATTATATTATTGATACCGATGCGGAAGCTGTAGGTAAAACTGTAGATAAACTTGCTCGGATAATTGAAAAGGATCATTAAAAGGGAAAAGAATTTTCATTGAAAAAAATTAATATAAAAAGTAAAAGTTTTACTTATCCGGTTTTTATTGGTTCGAATATACTTCAATCATTACCACTTCTTCTTGAAAAACATAAGCTATATAAAAACGTTTTTATTGTGATTGATGAAAACGTTGAAAAGATTTATGGAAAGGAGATAAGGAAATTAGTTAACAGATGGGCGAGCAGGAATGCGTTATTTATACTTAAAGCAAGCGAACGCTCCAAGTCTCTTATGACTTTGAAAAAGATTTATACTGCTCTTGCCGATGATGAATTTGGACGGGATACTTTACTGCTGTCTGTGGGTGGAGGAATAACCGGGGATGTTGCCGGCTGCTGTGCAGCAACGTATATGAGGGGTGTTCAACTTGTGCATGTTCCAACCACGCTTCTCGCATCAGTTGATAGCTCAATTGGAGGAAAAACTGGTGTAAACTTTTACAACCGGAAAAACCTCATCGGCTCTTTTTATCAGCCGCAATTTGTTATTATCGATACCGGTTTTCTTCAAACATTACCTGCAGCGGAATTAAAATCAGGTGCCGGCGAAATAATTAAATATGCGTTTCTATCTAATAAGGATTTTTACAACTACATTCTGCAAAATTTTAACGAACTTTTATTATTAAACAATAAAGTTTTAAGTAAAGTAATTTCGGAATCGGTGTTGATAAAAGCCGGTGTTGTGTCACAGGATGAAAAAGAGACAAGGTTAAGGAAAATTCTGAATTTTGGTCATACTTTTGCGCATGCTTTTGAAAGCCATTCCGGTTATAAAATTAAACATGGAGAAGCAGTGGTTGGCGGTATTTTAGCTGCTTTGTTTCTTTCGCATAAATTAAAATTCTTTAGCGATGAAAAACTGGAGAGTTATTTAAAATTTCTTTCTGTTTATAAATTACCGTCCGCTATAAAAAAGGTAAACAATAATATAATTCTTGAACTTATGCGTCTCGATAAAAAGAAAAGTGGAGACAGAATAAAGTTTGTCCTTCTAAAGGATATTGGAAATCTCGTAATTGATGCAGAAATTGAGAAGAAGGAAATTTTTTATGCGCTGGAAAAAATGAAAGAATTTAGTTCGGTTTTAAAGGGGAAAACTGCCGAGTTGTGAGGGCAAAACTCGACAGTTTTGTGTGTCATCTTTGGAGGGATGCTATGCTTAAACTATTTCACGTGCCAATCCACAACTTTAGTGCCATTTAGATATTGTCAGAATGAATTAAAAAGTATAAATAAAGCTGTATTTTCAACTTGCTGGTAATAATTACCTGTAGATTTGGTAGTAGAATTTTACTGTGTAGGAGAAATAGTTATGAAAGAGAAAAAATGGATGTTTCCTCAGATTTTGAAGAAGAAATATCAAGACTTGAAGATGAGTCAGAACTTTTTTAATATTAATTTGAAAACAGTGCCTTCTCCCTGTATGGAACTTTTAACAAAGATTTTTCCACCATGATAACCCTCAATAATTCGTTTGGAAAGACTTAATCCAAGACCCCAGCCGCGTTTCTTTGTGCTGTAACCGGGTCTGAAAACATCCTTTCGCCTTTTCAAATCAATTCCTTTCCCGCTATCGCTTACCTCTATCTCAACATTTTTACGCACGGTTGCAACCATAATTCTAATAGATCCTTCTTTAGTATCAATTGCATCTAGAGCATTTTTAATCAGGTTTTCAATCACCCAATCAAACAGTTCAGGATTAAGCGCTGCGCAGGCTTCTTTATCACCTTCAATTGTTAAATTAACTGACTTACCTGTTTGAGGAAGGCGTCTTTCAAAATAATCGGTTACTTTTTTCAGATCTTCATAAACAACCATACGTTTTAGTTTAGGTTTAGAACCGATTTTGGAAAACCTGGAGGTTATTTTGTTAAGTTTTTCAACATCGTCAGTTATTTCTTCACTAATATCCAGCACTTTATCAGAATCTTTATAATTGAGTTTAAGCATTTCCAGCCATCCCATTAAACTGGAAATAGGAGTTCCGAATTGGTGTGCCGTTTCCTTTGCCATTCCTACCCAGATGTTACTTTGCTCGCTCCTTTTAATACTGCTGAATCCAACATAGCCGATAATAATAAACAACGTAGCTATAACTATCTGAACATAAGGATAATAACGAAGCTGCTCTATATGTTTAGAATTGCCGTAGTGAATTTTTGTAAGGACAAGAGTATCTTCATAGGTTACAAAAATAGGTGAGTGCGTTTCATCCATTTCCTTTATTTTTTTAGATATGAACTCTTTAAACTCTTCTTCAGTAAGAGCGGAATCAATTTCAATATTTCTAAGATCTGTGCGGTTGTATATGTTTACATTATCATCTGCATCCGACAAAACAAGCGGAAAGTCAATTGGTTTTATAATATTATCAAACAGGAAAGTTATATCTTCATTCGGGTTTGATGAATTTGCAATATATTCTATTCCCTTGGCGTAAAGCTCAACAATTTCACGTTCTTTTTCCTGGAGTTTATTAACAAGGTTTTGTGTGTAGTATAATGTTCCTGCTGCAATTATTAGAGCAATAACAAGCAGGAGAATTTTTAAGTTTATTGAGGCAGGTCCACCTGACATTTTCATAGCGCTATTACCAGGATTATGTTTTAAAAATTTCTATATGGTAAAATCGTTCTTTTTAGATGTAAAAATCCAGTCCTTTTTACCGTGGCGGGTAATTAGCCAAAAAAGGTTAGATTCTCAAGGAATTTAAGAATTAATAATAATTGTTTCTCTTCTTTTCGGTCCTACAGAGATGATATCTAATTTAATTCCTGCCTGACCAGCTATATAATCGAGATACTCTTTGGTTTTTGCCGGCAAATTGGAATATGATCTACATTCGCTTATATCTTCCATCCAGCCATCCAGCTCTTCGTAAATTGGTGTTACTTTGCTTAACCTGTCAAAATCCGTTGGAAAAGACTTTAACGTTTTACCGTTCAATTGGTAACCAACACATACTTTAATCTTATCAAAATGGCTTAACACATCCAGTTTAGTAATTGCTACAGAATCAACACCATTTATCATTGTTGAGTACTTTACCAAAAAAGCATCGAACCAACCGCATCTGCGGGGTCTTCCTGTAGTTGCACCAAATTCGGCACCCACTTTCCGCAATTTTTCACCATCGGCATCTTCCAGCTCCGATGGGAAGGGACCATTACCAACTCTTGTAGTGTATGCTTTTACAATACCAAATATCGAATCTATCTTTGTTGGTGGTATTCCTGTTCCGGTACAGGCGCCCCCCGATGTCGGATTCGAAGAAGTAACAAAAGGGTAGGTTCCAAAATCAACATCCAGCAGGGCTCCCTGTGCTCCTTCCAGTAAAACAGATTTACCTTCTGCTATTACATTGCTAAGATATACAGGCACGTCTGTAATGTAACTATCAATTGCTTCATCAAAGTGAATGTATTCTTTAACAATTTTATCTGCATCCAATCCTTCATGATCATAAACATTTTTTAGGAGAGTATTTTTTTCTTCCAGGTTGGTCCTTATTTTTTCTTCCAGCACTTTCCTGTTCAGCAAATCAATAATCTTTATTCCTTTTCTTGCATACTTATCTGTATAACAAGGTCCTATTCCTCTTCCTGTAGAACCAATTTTTTGCTCTGCTTTTTCTTTAATTGAATCGAGCAGTTTGTGGTAAGGCATTATCAGGTGTGCATTGTGGCTTATGAATAACCGTCCTTCAACACTTATCCCGTTTTCTTCCATTAATTTAATTTCATCCAGCAATGCAACCGGATCTATAACAACACCATTGCCGATAACACAAATCACTTTTTCTCTTAAAATTCCTGATGGAATAAGATGGAGAATATATTGTTTTTCTCCTATTTCAACAGTGTGCCCTGCATTTGCACCGCCCTGGTATCTAGTAACCACATCATATTTTTCACTAAGGATATCAACAATTTTGCCTTTACCTTCGTCACCCCACTGGCTGCCAACTAATACTGTAACACTCATTAATATAACCTGTATAAATAAAAGATGATTTTATAGAAATGATTTATATTTAGAACAAAATAAAAACTCCGGATTACTAAACCCGGAGTTTCAGTGATAAGAAAATTAGTTTAAAAAATTAGTCTTAAAATGATTTAACTGCTTCATCAACAGATTCAAAACTCTCAAATATTTTTATAAGCTTGGTAATTATCAGCAAACTTTCAATTTTTTCAGTCACATTGGCAAGTTTCAGGTGACCTTCGGCTTTCTTCATAGTTGTAAGCCCGCCAATCAGCATTCCTAAGCCGGAACTGTTCATAAATTTAACCCCGCCCAAATCAATTACAACCCTGGTTTTCCCCTCGTCAATTATTTTGTGTAAAACCCCGTTAAATTCTTTAGTGTCATCACCACCCATCACATTTCCCTTTAATACAAGTACAACTGCTTCGTATTTTTCAGTGGTTTTGATTTTCATAAATTACTCCTTTAAATTTTCGCATCAATTTAAGTAGATGCCTCTAATTTTGCAAGTAGTTGTTAGCTGCAAAGTATGTTGCACAGTTATATTTTTTTTAAGAATTTGTAATGGAACAATTAAATCCTTTTACCGTCTAATAAATGAATTCAAAAGATAAAAATAAAGATTTGCAGCAACCCCAAATACTGGAATTAAATGATGATTTTTCTCTTATTAAGAGATTTAATGACGGCGATAATTCCGTATTCCAGCTGTTGGTTAAAAGGCATAAGGAAAAAGTTAGAAATATAATCTATTTAACAATTAGCAACAGCAGTTCTGTAGATGATATTGCACAGGAGGTATTTATTACGGTTTATAAAAATCTTAAACATTTTAGGTTTGAATCTCAATTTACAACCTGGCTCTACAGGATAACAGTCAATAAATGTAAAGATCACCTTAGAAAAATAAATGTGCGCAAGATATTTATTCCAATTAAAGAAGCTGCAGAAGAACCCGGGAGAGGAATTGATACTGAAAACAAAGATGTATCGAATATTGTTATGAACGCTATATCGGAATTACCTGCAAAATTACGGGTACCGCTTCTTCTTAAAGATATTGAAGGATTCAGTTACCAGGAAATTTCAGAAACA
>JAZGGS010000167.1:0-3460 GCA_036480595.1 Ignavibacteriaceae bacterium | reverse complement strand
TTAACAGCTGAAGAGATTATTGACTTCCAGCAACTTGTAAGAAAAGTACCTGTTGCAGAAAATGTAATTGAATTTGCAGTTAAAATTGCAAATATGACCCGACCTTCAAACGGAAACTCACCGCAGTTTATTAAAGACTGGATAACCTGGGGAGCAGGACCTCGTGCATCACAATATATGACACTCGCTGCAAAAACAAAAGCAGTTGTTGAAGGAAGATACACACCTGAAATTGATGATGTAAAAAAAGCAATGCTTCCTGTACTGCGTCATCGTATTATTACTAACTTTAGCGCAGAAGCCGAAGGGATAAAATCTCTGGATGTTATTGAAAGGTTGAGTAAGGAAGTTTAGCAGTTGAAGATTATGCTCTCTCCCAAAATTATCCCAATCCATTTAACCCTTCCACAACAATAAAATACCAACTGCCGGCAAGTGGAAACGTAATAATTAAGATTTACGATATTCTCGGCAGTGAGGTCGCAACACTTGTTGATGATTTTCAGAATGAAGGAAGATACGAGATTAATTTCAACGCTTCAAAACTTGCAAGCGGTGTTTATTTATACAGGTTACAAGTAAATGATTTTGTTAATACAAAGAAGATGATTCTTTTAAAGTAGTTAGTAGTCAGAAGAAAAAAGTTAAATATGCCATCTGTTAGTTGCCGGATGGCATATCTACTTAAACTCTTGCAATCCTGTAATTTTTTGTAGCAAAGTAAATTTCTTTTGCAAATGTTTTAATTACAGTTGCAACCGGAATGGCAAGCAGCATTCCTATTAAGCCAAATAATGTTCCGCCGGTAATAATAAGCAGGATTATCATAATAGGGTGCATATCCATACTCTTCCCAAATACAAACGGCTGCACAAAACCATTATCGAGCGCATATGTTAGTAAAACTATAAAAGTAATTATTGGCACTTGCGAGAGATCACCAAATTGCACTATCGAAATAATAACTGCCGGAATCCCACCGATGATAGGTCCAAAATAAGGGATAAGATGTCCGAGTCCTGCAATAACCCCAAGCGGCAGAGCGTTTTGCAGTCCTATAAAATGAAAACCGAAGCCAATCATCACACCTACAAAAGTGGCATCAAAAATCCACGCACGTACAAAAAGTCCTAACTGCAAACTCACTTTCTTAAGTATCCAGTAAGACAATTCGAAATATTTATTAGGCATAAGATTCAGCATTCCCTGCAGAATTCTTTTACTATCTTTTAAGAAAAAGAAAGTTATGAAAGGAACTATTACCAGTATTGCTACAACTGAAACAATGCCGGAGAGGAGAGAAGTCAGACCTTGAAAAGAATTTACAATCTGTGAAGAAAAAAACTCCTGCAGTCGTGAAGAAATATCACCCGGTTCTATAAACGGAAGTGAAGAAATAATTACAGCTTCAATTGATCTTAACTCTTCTGCAAAATCAAATTTTTGTAAAGCCACAATAAGGTGATTCATCTGAAGAATAAACTTTGGTATTATATTAGATAATACCATGTAAACCAACAAACCTATAATACTAAATGAAATAAAGGTAGCTGTTAACCTGTTAAAGCCCCTTCCTTCAAACCCGGCAACAATTGGTGCAAAAATGAAGGATAAAAGAATAGAGATAGAAATAATAATAATTAAATCGGAAAGCAGGTATAGAAAATAGAAGGAAATAATTATACCAGCTAACCAGAGGATAGGTTTAACAAATTTTTTGTAAGTAATATCGGGCATTTGGTTTTACCGATTAAAAAGTGATCAGGAAACTGCTTCAATCCTTCTTACACCCGGTACCTGCCTTATCAGTGCTCTTTCAATTCCTGCTCTTAAAGTCATTCCAGCCATCGGGCAGTTTTCACAATTGCCGGTTAGCTTAACCTTAACTATCCCGTCATCGCTTACTTCTACAAGCTCTACGTCACCATCATCTGCCTGCAGGTAAGGTCTAATCGATTCCAGGGCTTTTCGTATCTCTTCTTCCATATCACACCGGCTAATCTTCTTTAACTCAAATATCGTTCTATGAAAAGTTTAATGCAAGTTAATCTTTATCTTCAAGAATAATTTCTACTTTATCAGTTGAAGCAGAATTCCTTTTCTTTACCTGCTCTGTTAAGTTTCTGGAAATGTTCAGAATGATTTCTGTATTTTCTGAATCGGGCATACCGGAAACCATCGGTTTTCCATTATCGCCGCCTTCTCTAATACGCTGATCTAAAGGTATTTCGCCAAGGAAAGAGATTTGTAATTCTTCAGCAGTTTTTTCACCACCTCCTGATCCAAAAATATCGTACCTGTTGCCGGTATCGGGTGCAATGAAGTAACTCATATTTTCTATAATACCCAGTACAGGTACATTAACCCGTTCAAACATTTTTAGGGCTTTCCGCGCATCAATAAGTGAAACCTCCTGCGGGGTTGTTACTATAACCGCGCCGGTTAATGGAATTGTTTGTACAAGCGTAAGCTGTATATCGCCGGTTCCCGGGGGGAGATCGAAAATAAGATAATCAAGTTCGCCCCATTCAACGTCGGTCATAAATTGTTTTATTGCTCCGCTTGCCATCGGTCCGCGCCATATTACCGGTGCATTATCATCAACAAGTACACCAATGGATATCATTTTAATTCCATAAGCTTCTATAGGAATTAATTTCATTGCTTCACCAACCTGCTTAATCTGCGGCTTTTGATTAGCGCCAAGCATAATCGGGATGCTGGGTCCGTATATATCGGCATCAATTAAACCAACTTTGGCTCCTTCTTTAGCAAGTGCAACTGCAAGGTTAACAGCTACTGTACTTTTACCAACGCCGCCTTTACCGCTTGCAACTGCAATAGTATTTTTTACTCCTTTAAGCAATGCTTCTTTTTGGGGCTTTGGAGAAATGGCAACAGTTGGTGATTTTAGTAGAAGATTAAGATCCACTTCTGTAAGGAAATTATATTCACTCTTTAGCAGATCAGTTATTCGTTGTTCTGCTGTATTAACATTAATTGAAGGCAGCGGGAGCGCTAAATCTAAAGCTAGCTTGTTGTTATTAATTTCCATCCTCTTAATTGAATTAAGTGTAAGTGAAGTGGTATCAATATCAGGATCGGAAAGATTTTTTAATGCATTAAGTATATCAGTTTTTGTTAAATCATTCATTCCATCTTCTTTTATTATGTAATGTTTTAATTCTTTTAAATGATTTTTGGGTTACGGTTAATTATGGTTTTACTAATTCGCCGCCCGCTTTAATTGATTGCTTCATCAGCCACTCCTGGCTGTTTACCTTTTTAGCGCCGTTCAGCAATGTAACCGGTCGATAGGTCATATCTGGCAATAGTTCTTTTGCTTTTACGTTATCCTTCATTGCAACTTTAATTAACGTTTTCATTAGTTCCGCTTTAAGTTTTGCATTCTCGATCGGGAAGCTGATTTCAACCCTGCGGTCAAGATTTCTCTGCATCA
>JAZGGS010000166.1:0-2903 GCA_036480595.1 Ignavibacteriaceae bacterium | reverse complement strand
GTTTTTCATCTTCAAATAACTTTTCGGTTTCATCCTGGCGCATTAAATCAATACCGGGAAAATCTTTAACTAAAAGATTCTTATAACCGTTCTCTTCTAATCCTCTTTTAATAGCTGAGCCAACCATTCCGGTATGCCCGGCAAGATAGATTTTTTTTTCTTTATAACTGTTGCTCATGTTAGTTTTACTGAACTAATCTTTTAAACTAATAATTTTTATAAACCGTAATAAACTGCAAAATGAAACTCATGAATGTTTTTATCGATAAAACTCAGATCTTCCTGCTGTGTTGAAGTTTTTCTAAACTGATATCTGGCTCTAACAAACAACTCATGTATAAATTCAAACTTAACCGAAGCACCAAGGTAAGTATGGTTTGTTCTTAGCCCAAATAAAAATGGGGGCTGCGGTTGTTCATACTGACCATCAGGGTCTCCATTTTCTCCCTGCCTAATGTAGCGCGCCCATACTTTGGCTTCAAGTCCTCTTAAAAACCTGTACTTAAGTGATGCATAAACCTGGTCTGCATTATTTCCCATCCAGTGTCCTAAAACATACGATGCACTTTCGTAAGTGGTGGTTCGAATAAAATGATCGTAAGCATAAGGATAAATTTTAGAGTACTCAAGTTTTGCAGTAAGATTATTTATTGGTAAGTCTGTTACAGATACACCAAGTGTAAAGCCAATCTGGTTTCTCTGGCTGTACGAATCAAACAACCCGTTAAGAGTTATTTCATCGATAAAAAGTGTGCCGTATAAATGTGTGTTCTTTAAGTGCCCGCGCGAGCTTACAGAAGCAAAAAATTGTGCGTTGTTCCCGGCAGAGTTGTGCTGGCGGCTCAGATAATGATCAGCGAGCCGGAAGAATGTTACCGGGATAAGATAAAGTATTTCAAGTTTATCAGAATAAACAATTGATTCACCAAGAGAAACATCCAAACCCTTAAGTGGTCGCAGTGTTAAAGTGTGCGAAGCGATAAATTTATTCTTGAATGAAAATCTTTGACCACCAGTGTCTGTGTAATAAATATCAGCTGAATCAATTACATCGGAAGCCAGCCAACCGTGAAAATAATTAAAGCTTAGCCAATCTACAGGGTAAACATCCAAACGGATAAAAGGAAATGAAGGCGGCTTTTGTGAAATAACCAGCAAACCATTTTCGCCGTAACCCCATTCTAAAAAATCTTTACCAACTGCAATTGTGCCCCAATCCCAATCGGTGGCTATAATCCCTTTCGCTTCGCTGTACTCAATCTTATCGGTCGGATAATTTAAGATAGTATGATTGCTTCGCTCGTTAACACCGGTAACTGGTGAAAAGTGTTTATTCTTATCGATAGTGGTTCCACTCTCTGTGTTATCACGAAAATCAAAACTTACACCCAATGCATCCGAAATGTAACCATATGTGTAAAATCCATTCCAAAAGTGAGTGCGCTTTGCTTTGTCTAAAGATCCAAGTTCGGCACCCAGAATTAAGCTAAGATTAACTTTAAATGCATCACTTCCATAAGAAAAGAATCTCCATCTGCCTGCAGGATCTTTACTGAAAAAGTTCATGTGCTCTGTCTGCTCTTCTCCATCATTCTTTAACCATATTTCGTGATCGAAATCAGTTTTGAAGAATTCCAATTCTTCTATCTCAAGAGTGGTAAGTTGATCAAGGTTGTCTTCAGCTTCTAGAAGTTTTTCAGCAATATACTTTCTTGCAAGCGGTCTTATTTCATCATGGAATTCTATAACACCTTTCTGGCTTAACCTGGTTAAAAAATTATAAACATCCCTATGAAGCGGTTCATAAACAACTTGTGAGAATGTTGAAGAAACTACAAACAGTAATAATGCTACAAGAAGTGTTTTATTAATATTTATTAATAAATTAGAAACCAATTTTAAGCTCCTGTAATAAATTCTTTAATTTTATCAACAACAAATTGTTGTTGCCCGGTAGTAAGTTCAGGATAAATTGGTAATGCAAGCGTTGTAGCTCCTGCAGCTTCAGCAATTGGAAAATCTCCATCTTTATATCCAAGATCAGCAAAACATTCCTGCAGATGAAAAGGAACAGGGTAATAAATCTCACATCCAATTTCATTATTTAAAAGAAATTCTTTTAAGGAATCCCTTTTCTTAACCTTTATTATATACTGGTTATATATATGATAATTCTTAAGCTGCTTAAAATCTTTATAGATGGCTTTGGGTAACAGAACTTTGTTGCTGTCATCAAAATTTATTCTACCGGTTTCTTCTGCTAAACCTGCTTTTATAAAAAAGCTATCATACCTTTCAGCGTTTTCTCTTCTTTTCTGAGACCAGGAATTAAGATGCGGAAGTTTAACCCTTAGAACTGCAGCCTGTAAAGCATCCAGGCGGAAGTTACCGCCAATAACTTTGTGATAATATTTTGGCTCGCCCCCATGAACTCTTTTAATTCGCAGTGAATGAGCAAGTTCATCATCATCAGTTACAACTAATCCACCGTCGCCATAGCATCCAAGATTTTTACTAGGGAAAAACGAGAAACAACCGATATCCCCGATTGTTCCGGCACATTTTCCATCCATGTACTCTGCTCCAATTGCCTGGGCTCCATCTTCAATTACTTTAAGATTATTTTTATTTGCAATCTCCACAACTGGCTGCATATCAGCACTTTGCCCGTATAGATGAACAGGAATTATAGCTTTTGTTTTGGGAGTAATTTTTCTTTCAAAATCAACCGGATCCAGGTTATAGGTTACGGGATCAATATCTGTTAAAACAGGTACGGCATTTAACCGGGAAACAACACCCGCGGTTGCAAAAAAGGAATATGTAGGTACAATTACTTCATCACCCGGCTTAATATCAATTGCCATCAGCGCAAGAAGCAAAGCATCAGTACCTGATGAAAC
>JAZGGS010000165.1:0-14587 GCA_036480595.1 Ignavibacteriaceae bacterium | reverse complement strand
ACATCAAATGCATAACTTACATAATCTTTATAAATTGATTTATAATACCTTGAGGATGATTCCTTCACATAAATTTTAAGCGGGTAGTCATCAATATCCCAGTGTTTTCCATCCCATAAAGTTCTTCCCGATCTATCTACATGAAAATAATTTTCTGAATCTTTCCTGCTTCGGTCATCACTTCTGTCTCTCCTGTCATCATAATCATTCTTATCACGTCTGTCATCTCTTCTATCATTCCTGTTCTTCTTCTTTTCGAACAGGTTAGTGAAATTATCATCTTTCCTGTTATACCGGTTAATATTCCTGTCGGAAGCATCGCTTATTGTTGAGTTGCCTGATCTGTAACGTTCATATTCGTTTCTATTTCCGGAAGCATCAGGTTTTGTTTTATGGGCAGTATATTGAGCAAAGGTAAGATGTAAAGCTGATAAAAAAATGAATACAATAATAGCTTTAATTAAAAATTTATTTCTGCTGGGAAGCATTCTCTTATCTCTCTTTTTTATTGATGAATGAATTCACATAACCTGTTTTCAGGTTTAGATGAGATAAGGGCAACAATTGTTCCCCTTTAATAACTACGGAAACGGGCGAAAATAGAACTCTTTCTAATAATTCTGTATAGTTATGCATATAATTGTTCACAATAATGTATAGTCATTTATGCAATTCGGGTATTGGTGTTAGCGGGATATTATGAAATTAAATATAAGGTTTCTTATAAAAAAAATATGATGAAAAGTAAGTTCATATTCAATTGATTAGTACTCAAGAGTGCTGCCGCCAATAAACTCACGCATAACCGAGTTGCCTGGAACAGGTGAATCATCAGTAACGGGAGTTACAGATTTTAAAATTTTATGTAATCTTGCAGCTCTTTCATAAGCATCGGTTTTAAGGGGATCGTCTTTATATTTTTCATTCCACCCGGCAAAACTTTTTAATAATCTATGTGTATAAAGAGGAAGTTCATACGGCATTCCGCTGCTGATTATAAAATCTGCACTATGGGAATATGGAATAATATTTCGCATTTCACTGGAACGGACATAGTGCCAATGTTCTAAAGTCTGCTGAGGGTTATAAGCACGATGAACAGAATCTCTTAACATTCTCCTGATAAGTCTTAAGTCAGTCCACCGAATATACTTTCCTTCCTTATCCTTCATTTGTAATAACGGTTCAAGGTATAATTTAAATTTAATATCATCCTTAATATCTTTACTGAATTCGGGATGGAGACCATGCAGACTATCTATTAGTAACAGCTCATCCTTTTTTAAATTCATTGGTGTAACATTTAGTTTCCGGGTACCCGTCTTAAAATCATATGCAGGAATTAAAACTTCTTCGCCATTACTTAACTTTACCAGGTGTTCATTAATTAACTGAAGGTCGAGTGCATGCGGGGTTTCAAAATCGTAATCGCCAAATTCATCTTTTGGATGTAATTCAAGATCAAAAAAGTAATGATCGACATTAAGCGCTTTAAATTTGTAACCCTTCTTAGTAAGCTTTTCTTCAAGCTTAATTGTTGTTGTAGTTTTGCCTGAAGATGAAGGACCACTTATCATTACCATTCTCAAATGTTTCAGCCGCTCAATAATCAACTCCGAACCAAGAGTAACATCATCTTCATAAAGTCTTTCCGATTCATTAACTATTTGAGGAAACTCTCCGTTTGCAACCCGGTTATTAAGTGCATCAACTGTATGCAGATTATAAGTTACCGCCCAATCCAGGTTACGCCAAACTTTTGCCCAGGGAACATTTTCATTTAACTTTGATGTTAACCTTCCTTCTTTATCTCTCCTTATTGCTGCTTCTTCCCTGTAAAGAATAAATTCCTTCGCAACCGTGGCATGCCCGCTTTCAATTAATACTTTTTCAACAATATCCTGTATATCTTCAATATTTGGGGTACTGTTGTCAGTAAATTTATTACTTAGAATTTTAACAACCTGGTCTGACAGCTCCTCGGCTTTATGTTTATCTCTGCCGCCAACAGCAACAACAGCACGGTAAATAGCGTTAGCAACTCTCTCTTTATTAAAAGGTACAATTGCACCGCTTCGCTTTATAACGTGAGTTATTTTATTTTGCATTTCAACTCTCCAGGGAATGATTATTCAGCAAGCAATTCATTATAGTTTTCATTTCTCTCAATGTATCCCTTTACATAAGGACAGGTAGGTATGACTTTAAGGTTATTTTCTTTTGCATGTTCAAGTGCATATTTTACTGTCTTTCCGGCAATACCCATTCCACGCAACTCGGGCGGTGTAAAGGTTCTGTATAGATCTATTACATTATCTTTTAATGTATATTCAACTACCGTTTCATAACCCTCAACAGAAGATACAAACCTATTTTGTTCCGTATCGTGTTTTATTTCAAAATTCATTATTACTTACTTTTAATTTTATTTTGATATTACAAAGTTATAATCTTTATTAGAAAATATACCCTGCCCGTTGAAGAAAGTTTTCTCTATAAATCTCACATTGTTTTTATTATCAATCAACAAAGCAGTTGAACATCGTGTTCCATAACCAGGTGATTGAATGAAGACCGGGGAGAGAGTTCTTTCCAACTCCAATCCAACGCCGGTATCAGGCAATTTATCATCTTTTGCTTTCAGTGTATCACCAAGTAAACTTAGTAATTCCCACGGATGGATTTCATCTTGTCCCAGGATTTTTTCCAGCATTCTTTTGCTTTTTTCAACTTTAGGCCACGGAACATCCAGGGTTGCGTTGCTTAATCCATAGATGCCCGGTTTTAATTTTTGCAGTTCCTCTTTATGAGTTGAGAAATAAAACAGAGTGTCAATTTCACCAAGAATCAAATTAAAACCATTATAAATGGTTAGATTATTTTTTAGAGAATTGTAATATACTTCTGCCGATTGATTGCCTAGTAGAAAATTTGAAGTGAGTAATCCTCTTGAGGGAGCATCATCTTTTATGTTTCTTAAGTCGCGGTAGTTTGTAATTGCGGCAAACCTTCCGTTTTTTGTAATTCCCATCCACGTTCCACCTGCTTGCAAATCCTTTCCTGCTAAAAGTTCAGGTTGATCTTTCCAGAAATTTGCCTGCCTGGTTGAACGGTTAAAAAACTCATCCCTGTTTGCTGTAAAAATGAATTTATATTTGGGATGAGACTTGTATGCGAAAACTATTAAGCACATATGCTAATAAATTATTTGGAAAAGTTTTTCAACAATAATTTAATAAAACGAATGCTAATTAGCTTGATTTTTGGGTTTAAGGATTATAGTGGCACACGTTAATTTTGCAGGATATCTCTTAATTTTAATTCCTCAACTAAAGAATTGTAATTGCTAAAATGAATTCCATCCCAACCTAACTTTTTTGCTGCATTTACGTATTCTTCAACATCATCAATGAAAATATGTTCTTCGGAAGGATAACCGGAAGCATCTTCAACAGCGCGGTATATCTTTTCTTCGGGCTTAACTGCTCCCGTTTCGTATGATAGAATAAGCTTATCAAAATGTTTTAAAAAATCATATTTTTGCCAGCCATACTTTTGATGAATTGAATCAGTATTGGAGAGTAAGAAGAGTTTACAATTATTTTTCAGGATGGGCAGCAATGAAGCGACTTTTTTATTTACTATGAATATATCTGCATAGTATTTACAGAATGTGTTTGCATCAATCCGGTTGTCTATAACTTCCAGCATCTTCTTGACGAACATCTCTTCTGAAATAAATCCTCTTTCAAAATTGCGGTGGATGCTGTAATTAGATCTGTAATGTTCAACAAATTTGTTACCAAGTGCGGGCTCAATCCCGCTAATTTTTTCTATTAAGATGTTGTAATCAAAATGAATAAGGACATTTCCAAGATCAAAAACAATTGCAGAATATTTTCTTTTCACATCGTCTGCCAAATTTATTCCTGGGAATTACAAAAAGCCCTTCCCCCTGGACAGGATTGAGAGAAGCTTTTATTCCGGTATTTCAAAAATTTCATCACTGATACCGGTATTTAGCTTTATGCTGCTAACATTAAGTTCCAGTTTTTGCATTCCCATGTTTTGCACAATTTTAAATGGATATTTTAAACCATCAACATTCCTGTAATCGGAGTAAAAAGATTCCTGCTCAATTAAGCCCTGCTGAGTATAAAGCTCTTTAATTTCTTTTAATTTAAAACCTGTTTCAACACTGTAATATTGCCGCCATCTTAGCCCTGAAGGCAAAACCATTTTTACTACATAGCAATTAATGCTGTCAACCTGTTCGACTCCTGTTAAACGGATTTTTAATCCATAAGTTTCCGGATCGAGCAGCAAATTCATAGTGGCTTCAGCTTTAAGTTTTTCAAGCTCCTTTTTTTCAATCTTAATATTATTATCACCTATTACCATCATCCCGCGTTCGCCATCGAAATAAACATTCTGCTTCATCTCACCCACTTTTATTTCCTGGTAAAGTTTAGCGGGGATTTTCTGTTTTACCAGGATAGTTAAGTTTTGTCCCATTGCAGTCCCACGCATTATTGTGGTACGGTCTTCAACTTCTGCAAAAAGATCTCTGCCGCCAATTGCTTCAAGGTAATTATCAATAACTTCGTTCGCAGTTATTCCTAGCGAATCCTCTATAGAAAGTTCAGTTGAGATTGAATCCCGTAATGTTCCAACATTATCCTGCAAGCTGGTTGCATAAGTATTATTGGTTGTTGATGTGAGAAAAAGTATTGTATAAAGGGCGATAGTTTTTACCAGCATTACAATATATCCTTTATAGTTTCTTCTGCTGTTTTAATAGATATGGTGGAAACTTACTTATATTTATTGTTTAATCGAACTTTAGCATTAGGCAACCGGGGGAATAATTTTGTGATGAGTATTAACACTTTTGCTTTATAAACCTGTGGAATGAAAACTATACACCCTACTTTCAATCTCATTGATTAGAAATTTAAATCACTTCTAAATATAGCTGTACGGCCAACCCCAACTAATTATTTATTTAACACTTTTGGAAAACAAAAGAAGAAAATAATTTAATTCTAAGTGGGACAGTTCAAAATATAAAAAGCGCTCACAAGAGCGCTTTAAAACTGCAACTCAACCAAATATTTTATTAATCTTTTGGCTTCGCTTCATTAACAACAATGTTCCGACCATTAAAGTCTGAACCGTTCAATGCTTCGATTGCTGCACTTGCTTCAGAATCGGATTCCATTTCAACAAATCCAAATCCTCTCGACCGACCAGTTTGACGATCTGTTACCACTTTGGCAGAAACTACGTTTCCGTATTGTGTAAAAGCTTCTTTCAAAGCTTCGTCACTTACTGCCCATGGGAGTGATCCCACAAAAAGCTTCTTACTCACTAACTTTACCTCGAAAAATAATTGATTAACTCACGGTAAATATTACCGTTATTAAATATATAATTATTGTTATTGAAAACAAAACCATACCGGTTAAATTATTATTATTAATCGTTAACTTGAAGAAGCAATTTTAATTGCATCGGAAAGATCGTTGACTGGTTCTACTTTTAGTTTTCGGGATGAAGAGTTTTCTTTATAATTATCCCCGGGTACTATCATTCTATTAAAGCCAAGTTTTTCTGCTTCCTTAATTCTCTTTTCAATATTGCTAACACTTCTTATTTCTCCGCCTAATCCCACTTCACCAATAATAACCGTGTTATTATCAATTGAAAAATCTTTTAAGCTTGAAACAATGCTGCAGCAAACAGCCAGATCAACTGCCGGCTCGAAGATGCGCACTCCACCAGCCATATTTATAAATACGTTATGTGCCGATAATTTTAAACCGGATCTTTTTTCGAGTACAGCTAAAAGTATAGAAAGCCGTTTCTGATCGAACCCGGTTGAAACTCTCTGAGGATACCCGTAATTAGAAGGAGTTACAAGCGCCTGCACTTCCAGCAGTATTGGTTTAGTTCCTTCTATGCTGGAAGTAATCACCGATCCGGGATTACGCCGGTTTCTTCCGCTTAAAAAATACTCGCTGGCATTTTTAACTTCTTTCAAACCATCTTCGTGCATTTCAAAAATACCAAGTTCATTTGTGCTGCCAAACCTGTTTTTTGTTGCTCTTAAAATCCTGTAAGAGTGGTGCGACTCACCTTCAAATTGTATAACCGTATCAACTATATGTTCCAGTAACTTTGGTCCGGCAATCATTCCTTCCTTTGTAACGTGCCCAATTATTATAACCGAATAATGTTTCTTCTTTGCCTCCTCCATTAATAGCGAGGTACATTCCCTTATCTGTGTAATAGTACCTGGAGAATTTTCAAATTCACCACGGCACATTGTTTGGATTGAATCAATAATAACAACAGATGGTTGAAGCTGGCTAACAGCTTTTAAGATAGGACTCATATCGGTTTCAGCAAGTATGTAAAGCTCATCTGTTTCAAGTTTTAGGCGGGTTGCTCTTAGTTTTAATTGCTGTGCAGATTCTTCTCCGGTTACAAAGAGAACTTTCCTATTTAAGCTTGCAGCCGCCTGCATTGCCAGGGTCGATTTTCCAATTCCAGGATCTCCTCCTAGCAAAACCACTGAACCCTGCACTATGCCGCCGCCAAGCACCCGGTCGAACTCGGCAATACCGGTTTTAAATCGCCCCTCTTCCTTAGTATCAACCTCATTAATTTTTTTTACCTCAACTTCACCGGAAAATACTGTTGTTTTTCTTTTATCTTTTTCAATAATTTCTTCTGTAAAGGAGTTCCAGCTTTCACATTCCGGGCACTTACCCAACCATTGGAGTGATTCATAACCACAGCCAGAGCAAATGTGTTTTATTCTTGTTTTAGACATAAAGAAATTTTATCGCCGGGAAATTAAGTGGGATCATAGAAAACTGCCAACCACTTCTTCCACTTTACCAATGGCGGCAGATATCTGCGAAACATCTTTTCCGCCTGCAGTTGCAAGATGAGGTTTTCCGCCCCCGCCTCCGCCAACCAGCTTTGCCAGCTTGCCTACTATGTTACCGGCACTAAGTTTTTTGGTCTTAATAAGATCATCGGAAACAACAGCAACAATGCCAACCTTGTTATCCACCTGGGCAACAAGTACACCAATTCCGCTTTGTATCTTATTTCTCATCTCGTCACCAAAAGATTTAAGTTCATCCATGTTATCCGCAGAAACTTTTCCTTTATAGATTTTAATATTATCAGCTTCGGAAGCCAGCGCCAGTATATGATCCAGCTGTCCAAGCTTATCATTAAGTCTTAACTCGGCCACTTCCTTTTCAAGTCTTTTCTTATCTTCCATCAGCAGATCAATTTTTTCTTTATTACTTCTAATCAGATTCAACTGGTCATTAATATATGTTTCAACACCGGCGCCGGTAACTGCTTCAATCCTTCTAACACCGCTTGCGATGGATGACTCACTTGTAATTTTAAATAACCCGATTTCAGATGAGTTCTTAACATGTGTACCGCCGCAAAACTCCAGTGTAAAATCTCCGAACTGAATAACGTTTACTTTGTCACCATACTTATCTCCAAAAAACATCAATGCGCCCATTTTTTTCGCTTCTTCAATTGGCACATCTGGTTTTCTGATTCTTTTATAGTTTTTCCTGATTTCTTCATTAACGAGCGATTCAATATCGGATAACTCCTCTGGGGTAACTTTTGCTAAATGTGTACAATCAAACCTGAGATGATCCGGCCCGACGTATGAGCCTGCCTGCATTACATGTGTTCCAAGAATTTTTCTTAAAGCCGCGTGTAAAAAGTGAGTAGCGGTATGATTCCGCATTATATCCCATCGTCGTTTTTCATCAACCTCGGCGATAACTATTGTTCCTTTTTTGAGTTGGTCGGTGTTCTCAACAACGTGAATGATTTTGTTATCAACTTTTGCAACGTCAACAACATCAAACGAATTTTCTTTTGTAGATATTTTCCCCAGGTCGTCAATCTGTCCGCCCGATTCAACGTAGAAAGGTGTTTTATCAAGAACGATCCCATTGTTTTTTTTATCTAAACCAATTACTTTTGAATTCGATTTAAGCTCATCATAACCTGTAAATTCCGAAGGAGGCATTTCAGTAAGATCGAACGCTGGTATTATTTGATGGGACACCTTAAGATTGGGGGTATAAATATTTGCAGCAACATTTCTGCTTTTTTCTCTTTGGTTTTCTAAGAGTTTATTAAAGCCATCTTCGTCAATTGAATATCCTCTTTCACGTGCCATTATGTTGGTTAGATCGGCTGGAAAACCAAATGTATCGTATAGTTTAAATACTTCACTGCCCGAAATTTCTTTTGAGCGTTTCTTCTCCAATTTGGTGACAATTTCTTCAAAAATTTCTATACCCCTATCTAATGTAGCATTGAAGCTTTCTTCTTCTGCTTTAATTCTTTCTTTAACATATTCTTTTTTCTCAATGATTTCAGGGAATACGTCTCCCATTATATTTACAAGTGCATCAACAAGTTTATAGAGGAATGGTTCATGGAGATCGAGTTTTCTTCCGTAACGTGCTGCCCGCCGTAAAATTCTTCTTAACACATAGCCCCTTCCTTCATTAGAAGGTATAGCCCCATCGGCAATAGCAAAAGTTAAAGCACGTATATGATCTGCAATAACCCTCATCGGAATT
Source organism: Ignavibacteriaceae bacterium (assembly GCA_036480595.1). Lineage (GTDB taxonomy): Bacteria > Bacteroidota > Ignavibacteria > Ignavibacteriales > Ignavibacteriaceae > JAZGGS01. The sequence continues at coordinate 5,942 of JAZGGS010000165.1, read as the reverse complement.
TTATTTTCTTCAGAATCATTTTTTACACCTGAAAGCTTTGCAACTTCTTTTATTAATGGAGAGAAAACATCAGTTTCATAATTCGACTTTACATCTTGCAAAAGAGCACAAACTCTCTCGAAACCCATTCCGGTATCAACATGTTTAGCAGGCAGTTCTGTAAGATTCCCGTTCCCATCTTTATTAAATTGAATAAAAACCAGGTTCCAAATCTCTATACAATCGGCAGCATCGGCATTAACATATTTTGGATTGTTGTAATCGTCACCAATGTTTATGTGAATTTCTGAGCAGGGACCGCAAGGACCGACATCTCCCATTTCCCAGAAGTTATCCTTTTCACCAAAACGTAAAATATGATCGGGATTTATATCGGTTTTTTCTTTCCACAAATCAAAAGCTTCATCATCATCTTTATAAACTGTAGCCCACAACCGTTCTTTTGGAAGTTTCCAAACTTTAGTCAGCAGCTCCCAGGCCCAATCAATAGCTTCTGCTTTATAGTAATCTCCAAACGACCAGTTGCCAAGCATTTCAAAAAAGGTGTGATGATAGGTATCGTACCCTACTTCTTCAAGGTCGTTGTGCTTTCCGCTTACCCTAATGCACTTTTGTGTATTTGCAGCCCGGTTATACTCCCTTGTTCCCGTTCCCAGGAAAATATCTTTAAACTGGTTCATACCGGCATTTGTAAATAACAGGGTGGGATCATCAAACGGAACCACTGGTGAACTTTTTACTATTTTATGCTTTTTATTCTTAAAAAAATCAAAAAATTGCGTTCTTATTTCTTTTGAAGTCATTTTACCTTGTTTACTTTTGTTGAACCTGAAAGATAATAAAATAGTGAGTAAGCATAAACCGCCGGCGGGTGTCAGGCAGCATCAGTTTTAATTTAATTGATTTTTACTCGGTATAGTTTTACTTTTAATCTTAGAATAAGATTTTGTTAATAATAAAGTTCAGATATTGTCAAAAAACAATAACAATTCAGATAAGGAAATAATTCTAAAAATTGCTGGGAACGATTCCAAAGCGCTTGAAGAGTTATACGATAGATACTCTCCTGTACTATTTACGCTGATAAGTAAGATTGTTCAGGAAAAATCGGCGGCAGAAGAAATACTTTCCGATATATTTGTAATTATCTGGCAAAAAATTGATCTGTTTGATTCGGAGGCGGGTAACGTATATACCTGGATGATTAACCTTGCAAGAAACAAAGCTATAGATTTTGCAAAAAGAAACCGTAACCCGGAAGAGATGGAAGAATATGTTGATGAATACGAAAACGAAAATATTATTCCTCATCTCTCAACATCAGCTGAACCAATGGATCTTGATAAAGTTTTATCTATGAAGGATAAAATCAATGATTCTTTTAACAAACTAACAGAAGCACAGCAGTATGTTCTAAACCTTGCATACTACCAGGGCTATAACGAGAAAGAAATTGCCCGTGAGCTTAATATCCCGCTTCCCACAGTTAAATCTAAAATTAGTATTGCTCTTGGTAACCTTAATAAAAACCTGGCAGCAGAGGAATAACTAAAGTGGATAGAAACAAAGCAATAGAATTAATAAAAGCAAAAACTTTAGGTTGCCTGACTAAGGATGAGGAAACTGAGTTTAAAGAATATATAGAGAACAGTGAAGATTTTCCATGGGATGTCCTGGGAGAATATCAAAACCTTACTTCTATGCTTCCTATATTGTTAAAGTTGGAAATACCGGATTCTGAATTAAAAGACAATGTAGCCCGCAAACTGTATAAAATTATTGAGGAATTAAAAGCCAAGCAGCAAGCCGAAGTTACTCCTGTTCCCGAAACTGAAACTGTAGAAGCGGAACCCGAATTAGAAACTAAGCAGGAAGAGGAAAAAGCATTACCCGAAGAACCTGTCAAGTTTAGTATAGATGATGGTAGTTCACTTAGTGAGCCCGATCTTTCCCCCGTATCATCCGAAAATGCGCTGGATTTACCACTAGCAGAGCAGGATGTAGAAGAGAAAAGTGGTAAAGAAAAGGTTGAGAAGATTATAGATGAAAAGCTTGAACGACAAAGAACAATTGAATATATAGACACACATCACAAAGAAGAAATGGCTGTTCTAGAAGGAGCAAGTAAAAGAAACAAATTATTTTCCATTATTTTATTTGTTATATCACTTATTCTTCTGGGTGTGGTTTACTTCCTTCTGTCATCTGAAATTAGCAGTAATAGGGAAGAGATAGAAAAGCTTAAAATAGGTTTTGATGGATCCCACACAATCTTGCAGGATGAAAATTTAATTTAAAGTGTAATCTTTCCCCCCTCCCATTTTATTATCCTTTTATAAACATTACATTGTTATTTTTCTGTTCTGTTAATTATAATAATCACAAAGACCATTATTAAAATTATGGGCCAATAAACAGATATTATTGAAAATACGGATCTATAATAAATTCCAAAATCAAAAGACTTTTGAAAGATTAAAAGTGTAAACCCGGCAGCAAGAAAAATAATGGAGAGAAGTAATAAAATTCTTTTTGCAAAATCTGTTAAGTAAGCCATCAACAAACTGCATCCGGCAACCAGCAAAATTATTGGCAGTATGAAATCCTGGCGTATATAGATTTCGAAGTTATCAAGTATAATAAGTAAAACACCACTTAGAAAAGTTGCAGAACCGATAAATACAATTGTTTTCTTATTCTGAATAAAAGCAGTGTAAGCCAGGCTTGATCCAAGAATGATAAATGAATATCCAAAAATATTATTGCTGCTTATATAAGTCATTTCAAAAATGTTTAGAAGAACAGAAATGATTATAAATAATATCGTTAATATGCCAATCAATTGATTTTTTATCACAGGATTCTTTGTCCCATACTTGATGCAATAAGCTCGGCTGTAAATATTGCAGACTTATTCTGGTGATCTAATATTGGATTTATTTCTGCAACCTCAAGGGAAGACATGCAACCACACTCCGCTATCGATTCCATAAGCAGGTGTGCTTCCCTGTATGAAAGACCTCCGGGCACCGGGGTTCCAACGCCAGGCGCAACCGTTGGATCTACACTATCTACATCAAAACTTACATGTATGTGATCAACTGTTTTTCCAAATTGCTTTAATATTTTATTTATTATCCGGTAAATGCCCATTTTATCTATCTCAGTCATTGTATAGACAGGTATTTTCAGTTTTTTAATATTTTTCTTCTCTTCTTCATCAATGCTTCTAATTCCAATAATAGCACAATTATCTGCATGTAATTTTGGAGAAAAACCATGAAAGTTTACAAGTTTTTTATTTCCTAAACCTAGCGAAGCAGCTAAAGGCATTCCATGAATATTACCCGAAGGAGTGGTCTTATCAGTATTCATATCAGTGTGGGCATCAATCCAAATTACACCAAGCTTAAGGTTGTTCTTATTACAATAGGAAGAAATTCCGGCAATTGTTCCCAGAGCCATTGAATGATCTCCGCCAATACAAAGAGGAAAATCATTTTTATTTAAAGCTAATTCAACCTTTGCAGCAAGAGTGCCGGAAGTTTTAAGGATTTCATCAATGTGCCTCAATTTTGGGTTTCCGATTTTCTGTCTTTCCATTATTTCTATTTTAACATCACCGGTATCATTCACTTTATAGCCAAGGTTTTTCAGTTTTTTTTGCAAGCCGGCAATTCTCAATGCAGATGGACCCATATCAACACCGCGTCTGCCGGAACCGAGATCAATTGGAAATCCTATTATTGATATATTTTCTTTAAAACTTTTTTTCATATTCGAAATTACTTTACCGAAATTCATTTATAATCTAACTTAAATTAAACAGAATCGAAATAAGATTCCATTAAGAGAAAAATCATGGTGCAAACAACATTTCTAAGTAATGCTTATATTTTGTACGAAAAATCCTTTAGGTTGGCATTAGTTTTTAATAAATAAAATCTCATAAGAATGATACCGGCAGAAGAACCGGAAATATATGTAGGAGTTGTTTCAGATAGAAAGATTAATTTCGAACTATACGGCGACTTCAGGGTTTTTGGTTTTAAAGAAACCTTTAGTGGGATATTTACAGCTGAAATTGAAAATAACGTAATTGTTTGTAAGAGCGCATCCAAAAAACTTGAGGTTACAAACGAAATAGTTTTTGAACCAACTGAGCCGGTTTCCGAATCGTTTTTAATTCGTGATGTTATTATTGGTAAAAATTTTCACTGGGAGCGCAGGGAGAAACAGAGATTTATCTATTCTCTTAAGATTATAAAGGATGAAGAAAATGTTGTTGCAATTAATTGCATACCGTTGGAAGCTTACCTGATTAGTGTAATATCCTCTGAGATGAACACAAAGAGTTCAGTAGAATTATTAAAGGCACATGCCGTTATTGCAAGAAGCTGGATACTTGTACAGGTTTCCGGCTTAGAAAAAAAGAAAAAGACATCTACAGTAAGCAAAGTAAATGATGATGAGTGGATTAAATGGTATGATAAAGCAGACCACAAACTTTTTGATGTATGTGCCGATGATCATTGCCAAAGGTTCCAGGGAGTTACTAAAGTTACTACCCAGGCGGCTTATGATGCTGTCTCCTCAACAAGGGGAATCGTATTACTAAGTGGAAATGAAATATGTGATACAAGGTATTCAAAATGCTGCGGCGGCATTACTGAAGCATATGAAAATGTTTGGGAACCTGTAGAGATCAGTTACTTGAAATCGGTTATCGATTATAAATACGAACCTGAAAATTATACTCTCGACTTTATTGATGAGAAAAAAGCAAGAAAATGGATTATGGGTAAACCTCATTCATTTTGTAATACCAGCGATAGAAAAATACTTACACAGATACTTGTTGATTACGACCAGGAAACCACAGACTTTTACAGGTGGAAGGTAGAATACAACCAGGCAGAACTTGCCGAACTTATCAGGGAAAAAACCGATATAGACTTCGGGCAGATAGTCGATCTTATACCGGTTGAAAGAGGAAAATCATTCCGTATTACAAAACTTAAAATCATTGGCACTAAAAAAACTTTAACAATAGGGAAAGAACTGGAAATAAGACGAGCATTATCAAAATCTCACCTTTACAGCTCAGCCCTGGTAATTGAAAAAGTGGCTGGTGAAAAAGACATTCCAGGCAAGTTTATTTTATACGGAGCCGGATGGGGGCATGGCGTGGGGCTTTGCCAGATAGGGGCAGCAGTGATGGCCGAAAAGGGCCATTTGTTTGATGAAATTTTACTTCACTACTTTTTCGGTGTAAACATTAGAAAGACTTATTTATAAGGTTTTTAATTGCTTAACTCATAAAAACCAATGTAGATCTTTTATCAGCTCATTTAATTTAAAATCGAAATAAAATAATTCATAACTCCGCCAGTGCAAACAAATAAAATATCTGTTGTTATACAATACTACGGTAACCCGGTAATTCTAAGAACTATAGAACATCTGGATAACATGAAATATGTTGATCAATTTATTTTTGTTTCTGATAAAGAAACAATCGACACAAATACAGAACATCTCATCGTTAAATCATCTTACCCATTCGGCGGTAAGGTTATAAAATTTATTTGTGAAAAAGTTAAGGGCGACTATATTCTTTTTATCACAGAACAATCTCTATTGGAAATCAATAATACTACTATTGAACAATTTCTAAATAAAGCAGCTAACAGTAGTGCAGGATTATTCTATTCAGATTATTCTGTTAGAAATAACAATGAGCTTAGCAAGCATCCGCTTATTGATTATCAATCTGGAAGTATAAGAGATGACTTTGATTTTGGTCCACTTCTGTTCCTAAAAAAGAGCGCTTTAGAATCAGCTTGTGAAGATTTACAAATTGAGCAAAATCATTCATTATTTTCGGGCTTATACCAACTGCGCCTGGCAGTTTCGCGTAAATTTTCAATTGAAAAAATTTC
>JAZGGS010000164.1:0-2644 GCA_036480595.1 Ignavibacteriaceae bacterium | reverse complement strand
CCGGAAAGTTCATTAGGTTTGTGATGCATACGATCTCCCAATCCAACATCAACCAAAGCTTTTTCTGCACGTTCTTTTCTTTCAGAATAGGGAAGACCCGCATAAATTAAAGGCAGTTCCACATTGTGCAAAGCATCGGAGCGAGCGAGCAAGTTAAATGTCTGGAAAACAAAGCCAATCTCTTTGTTGCGTATCTTTGCCAGTTCATTATCACTCATCTCGCTAACACTTACTCCATTAAAATCATATTTACCAGAAGTTGGTGTATCGAGGCAGCCAAGCATATTCATTAATGTTGACTTACCGGAGCCGGAAGGACCCATAATGGCAACATATTCATTTTTATCAATTTTTAATGAAATATCCCTTAGTGCATGCACTTCTTCCAAACCCATCTGGTAAATTTTAGCTATATGTTCTATATTTATAATGTTCATATTTTATTCCGGTTTGCTTAGTTATTTTCTTCTTCTCTATTTCTTCGGGAACCTTTTTTCTCTTCAACTCTTACATTGGAACCATCCTCCAGTTCCCTTGAAATAACTCTGTAACTTCCCGAAACAACTTCTTCACCGCCTTCAAGGCCTTCTTTAATTTCCAGGTAGTTATCATCGCTTATACCGGCTTCCACCTGCACAATTTTAGATTTGCCTTTTTCAACAACAAATACAACTTCATTCGGTCCTTTACGTTTTCCGTTCTTCTTATTATTATGTCCATTGTTATTATTATGTCCATTATTATCATTGCCTGTTTCTGTCGAATCAGAAGGATCTTCCGGGAGATCTGTCCGAACGGTAACACTTTGAATTGGTACACTTATTACATCGTAAACGGTTTCAGTTTCAATATCAGCGTTACAAGACATTCCAGGTCTTAATTGCGGATCAATATCAATCAGTTTAATCTTTACTTCAAAATTTACTACCTGTTCCTGTGTACCAAAACCGGATGATTGGGCGCTGTTGCCAATCTGGGAAACAACTCCTTTAAATTCCTCATCACTAAAAGCATCAACACTAACAAGTGCAGTATCTCCCACTGAAACAAGTACAACATCATTTTCATCTACCTCAACAACTGCCTCCATGTTCGAAAGATCTGCGACCGTCATTATATTTGTTCCCTGGCTAAAGCCGCTCCCAAGAACACGTTCGCTAAGCTCAACATTTAATTGTGTAATTGTTCCATCCATTGGTGAATATATTGTGGTCTTATAAAGTGTCTCAAGCACTTCTCTTAATTGTGCCTTACTTTGCAGTACATTTGCATCGGCTGCATCATAAGATGCCGTTGAAGTTAAGTAATTGCTTTCAGCTATTTCAAGTTCCGAATCGCTTGCTAATCTTTTGCTATGTAGTTCTTTCATACGATTGTACTCAAGAGTTACGCGGTTCAGTTCGGCTTGTCTTATCTGAAGATTAGCTTCTGAGGATTTTAAGTTAGCTTCCAGCCGTTCTTTTTGCGCCTGGTATTGATCTCCTTTGATTCTTATTAAGAGATCACCTTTCTTTACAAAATCTCCTTCCTCAACAGGTAAAGAAATTATTTCGCCGGTAACTTCGGGAGTAATAACTACTTTAAATTCCGGATTGATTGTACCTGTGGCAGTGACTGTTTGGGTTATATCTCTTTTTTCAACCTTTTCAGTTTGAACGAGAATAATGTCTTCCTTACCACCGCTTACCAATGCAATAACAATCAGTACAATAACCAGCAACCCGATACCGCCGAAGATGAATAGTTTTTTCTTTGATTTTTTCCTGTTATTCTTTGCCATCGATTTAATCTCCTATGATTAAAATTTTATTCATATATTGTAAAATCTAAAACGCCAAGATTGTATTTAAGTTGCTCGCTAAGAACTATATAAGCAAACTGTGCATTTATCAGATCAGTTAGTGCTGTAGTATACTGTGAGTTTGCAATTAAGACATCCAGCAATTTACCTGAACCGAGACTATATTTTTCTTCCTCTATTTTCAAATTTTCTCCTGCCGCAGCAACATTATTCTCGCTAACATTCAATCCCTTAAGAGCCGCCTGAAGATCCAGGAAGGTGGACCGTAATTCTCTTTTTATATTTCTCTCAAGGTCACTAAGCTCAATTTTACTGTTCTTTGCCCTAACCTCAGCAATTTGCACCTTGTTGGAAACAGACCAGCCACTGAAGATTGGAACATTAAGAGAAAGACCTACTGAAAACCGTCTTGAATTATCAAGCTCAGATATCTTACTACCAAGCCAGTTTACACTACCCCCAGCGGATAATAACGGCCAATGCTCGGATTGTGCTATTGTGATTCCATCCATCGAGCTTTCTAAATTCAACTCAGCACTTTTGTAATCCTTTCTTTGTTTCAATGCCTGGTTAACTAGCGCGGTTATATACTCAAAATCTTCTATAAAATCTGTGTTTAATATTTTTAGTTCTTCCTCTGTCAGTACATCAGAAAATTCATAATCTTCCAGAACATCCAGCCCTAAATAATATAGCAAATCATTTTCAGCGGATTCCATCCTGTTATTGGTTTTTATTATTTCTAATTCAGCATTACCCGTGGCAACCTCCTGCTGATAAACATCTGCCAGAGTTGCAGCGCCAAGCCTATTTCTTTCGCGAATTGTTTCAAGATTTTCTTCA
>JAZGGS010000163.1:0-2832 GCA_036480595.1 Ignavibacteriaceae bacterium | reverse complement strand
AATAGTTCGTATCCAGGGAGATAGTATAATTATAGATGTTGGATTTAAATCCGAAGGTACTATACCTAAAAGCGAATTTCATGAAGACCAGGTAATTGAAGTTGGTAATGAAATTGAAGTTGTTTTGGAAAGTGTTGAAGACCGGGAAGGAAATCTTGTATTAAGTAAACAACGAGCCGATTTCTTAAGAATCTGGGGGAAAGTTGTTAACTCATTTGAAACCGGCGAAATTCTTGATGGCAAAATTATTAAAAGAATTAAGGGTGGTATGGTCGTCGATCTTTTGGGTATGGAAGCATTCCTGCCCGGTTCACAGATTGATGTTCGCCCGATAAGAGACTTTGATACTTTTGTTGGACAGACCATGGAATTCAAAGTTGTTAAAGTTAATGTTCCCACAGAGAATGTTGTTGTATCGCATAAAGTACTGGTTGAAGAAGAAATTTCCGGCCAAAGAAGTGCTATACTGGAAAGCCTTGAGAAAGGACAAATACTTGAAGGTACGGTTAAAGCTATCACCGACTTTGGTGTATTTGTTGACCTGGGTGGAGTTGACGGCTTAATTCATATTACAGATTTGAGTTGGGGAAGAATTAACCATCCTAACGAAGTTGTAAAACTTGATGAAACCATTAAAATAGTTGTAACCGATTTTGATGAAGCCAAGAAGAGAATTTCGCTTAGCTTGAAGAAACTTCTTCCGCACCCCTGGGAAGATATTAACAACAAATACAAAGTTGGCGATAAAGTTTCCGGTCGTGTAGTTTCTCTTACAGACTATGGCGCATTTATCGAGATTGAAAAAGGAATTGAAGGTTTAATTCACAATTCCGAAATGAGCTGGACCCAGCACATTAAACATCCATCACAGGTTGTTGCTATGGGGCAGATTATTGAAGCTATTATACTCAGTTTAGATAAAGAGGATAAGAAAATATCTCTGGGTATAAAGCAATTAGAGCCCGATCCATGGCAGTCGTTAATGGAAAAATATCCTGTTGATTCAAAGCATACCGGAATTGCGCGTAACCTTACGAACTTTGGTGTGTTCGTTGAACTTGAACCTGGTGTAGACGGGCTTGTTCATATTTCCGATTTATCCTGGACTAAAAAAATTCGTCATCCCGGCGAAGTTGTTAAAAAAGGTGAGTCGCTTGAAGTAGTTGTTTTAGGCGTCGATGTAGATTCAAGAAAAATATCACTTGGTCACAAGCAGATTATTGAAAATCCCTGGGATACTTTCGAAACAAAATACACAACTGGTACTATTACAGAAGGAAAAGTTGTTAGGATAATTGAAAAAGGATTGATTGCAGAGCTGCCCGATAACGTTGACGGCTTTGTTCCTGCTACACAGTTATCAACAATAAGATTGAAAAACTTAAGCACTCATTTCCCCATAGATAATATGCTGCCGTTACAAGTGATTGAGTTTGATAAGATTAACAAAAAGATTGTTCTTAGCGCTCTAGCAACTTTAAAAGAAAAATCTGAAGAAGAAATCCAGGAATACCTGAATGCTCATAAGCTTGAAAGAGTTTCTGTTGAAAGTATTAAGAATGCAGAAACCGGTGCTATTGATTCATCAGAATTCCCAATCTTCGAAGTACAGGAAAACAAACCTGAAAAAACTCAATAGGAATAAATCTTTTTATTTTAAAAAGTAGCTATATTAAAGCGGGATTTCTTTAGTCCCGCTTTTCTTTTATTCACTAATTTAAATGTTAAACAAAGTAGCCCTACATACATTAGGTTGCAAACTAAACTTTGCCGAAACCTCTACAATCGGTAACCAGTTCCTAACCAACGGCTACAAAATTGTTGATTTTAAAGAAGAAGCCGACATCTACGTTTTTAATACCTGCACGGTTACTAAAAGTGCTGAGAAAGAATGCAGGCAGCTTATCAGGCGGGCACTCCGCAAAAACCCAAACGCTTACGTAATTATAACCGGCTGTTACGCACAACTTCGCCCGGAAGACCTTGCCAATATTGATGGTGTAGATGCTGTACTTGGCAGCAATGAAAAATTCAACCTTTTTTCCATCCTTAATAGTTTTGAAAAGAACAAACCAACCTGCATTCATGTTTCTTCAACTGATGATTTAAAAGACTTTGGAATCGCTTTTTCAACTGATGCAGACAGCAGAACCAGGGCTTACCTAAAAATTCAGGATGGTTGCGATTATAAATGCACTTTCTGTACAATTCCGCTTGCACGCGGGAGCAGCAGGAGTATGCAGGTTAATAATGCTGTTAAAGAATTTGCAAAATTGATTAATAACGGTTACAAAGAAATAATACTAACCGGCGTTAATGTTGGCGATTATGGGGAATCAGCAAGTTCAAATTTGTACAACCTTCTTACTCAATTAATTCTTGTAGATGGTGATTACAGGATCAGGATAAGTTCTATAGAACCGAATCTTTTATCGGAAGATATTTTAGAGCTAGTTTCCGAAAGTAATAAGTTGTGTAAACACTTTCACATTCCCCTGCAAAGCGGAAGTCCACGGGTATTACATGCTATGCAGCGGCGTTATAATGTTGAAGAATATGAATCTCTTATTATAAGAGCAAAAGATAGAATTGAAAATCTTTCAATCGGTGTTGATGTAATTGTTGGTTTTCCCGGCGAGGAAGAGGAAGATTTTATTAAAACACATAACTTTCTAAGAGATTTACAGGTTTCCTATCTTCATGTATTCAGTTATTCCGAAAGACCGGATACCCCTGCTGCAACTATGCAGGGTAAGATCAAAACTGAGGAAAGAAAAAGAAGAAGTAACATCTTAAGAATTTTAAGTGAGAAGAAAAGACATGAATTTTATA
>JAZGGS010000162.1:0-18198 GCA_036480595.1 Ignavibacteriaceae bacterium | reverse complement strand
TGAAATAATATTCTCTTTTCAAATAGCGACTTTAAGTTATTCTTTGTACTTATTTTGAAAATATTTTTATGAGAATTAAATTTAATCTGAATTTTTGGGTTGCTCATTTGATTTCCCTGTGAATGTTCAAAATCTAAATCATTTAAACTTAATCATCTTATCCTTATTTTCAACCTTTCAATTAACTTAATATAAAATTCATTGATGAAAAACAAAAAATTTGTAATTATTGATGCGCTTGCGATGGCTTATAAAGCATATTATGCATTCATTAACCGTCCACTTATAACAAGCAAAGGCGAACCAACTTCTGCAGTTTATGGTTTTATCAATCAGTTACTTAAAGTTTTGGCAGACCACAAACCGGATTACATTGCCGTTGCATTCGATTCTAAAGAAAAAACATTCCGCCATGAAATGTATGACGGATATAAAGCGTCTCGGGCTGTGATGCCTGATGATATGATCCCGCAAATAGATAGGATAAAGCAATTAGTTGAACTGCTTAATATGCCTGTTTGGATAAAACCCGGTTACGAAGCGGATGACATAGTTGGTACAGCAGTTCTTAAGGCAGAAAAAGAAGGACTTCTATCTTATGCCATCACACCTGATAAAGATTATTTTCAATTAGTAACCGGTAAAATATTCGTCATCCGCCCGGGAAGAGGAAATGATGATCCAAAACTTTACGATAATTCAAAAGTTAAAGAAGAACTTGGCTTCGATCCGCCGCAGATGATTGATTACCTTGCAATTGTAGGAGATTCTTCTGATGACATTCCCGGTGTTGCAGGAATAGGACCGAAAGGTGCTCTGCCGTTAATTGAAAAGTATAAAACGATTGAAGAAATTTACAATAACATAGAAGCGATTGAAAAAGCAGGAATCAAAAAGAAGTTAATTGAAAGCAAAGAAAACGCTTTTCTCTCGAAGGAACTTGCAACAATTAATTGTGATGTTCCGATGGAAATTGATTTTGAGCATGCAAAATTTGAAACACCGCAATTCGATAAGCTGCGGGAATTTTTTAAAGATCTTGAATTTAAAACCCTCTTTAGTCGATTGCTAAAAGTTTATGATAGCTCGATTGAAGAACCCAAGGAGATTGCTAAAAATGAAGTGATGAAATCCTTAGATGTGAAGAAGACAAAATATAAACTTGTAACTAATGTTAAAGATGCTAAGCAATTAGCAGATAACTTGGAGAAGAGTGATTTGTACGTCTTCGATACAGAAACCGATTCTCTTAATCCGTTTGAGTTAAGTATTGTTGGTGCATCGTTCGCAACAAAATCCGGTGAAGGAATTTTTGTTGCAATAAATCCGGGAAAAGATTTTAGTGATGGAAAAGAACGTCTTACGTTAGATGATTTTGTAAATATATTCAAACCGGTTTTTGAGAATATAAAAATTAAAAAAGTCTGCCAAAACGGTAAGTATGATATTTCCGTTCTTCGCAGCATTGGAATTGATGTAAGCAGTTTTTACTTCGATACAATGCTTGCAAGTTATATTCTCGATGCTGATCAGAAGCATGGAATGGATGAGCTTGCTCAAAAATATCTTAACTACAAACCTATCTCATTAACAGAATTGCTTGGTCCTAAAATCGATCCGGAAAAAATATATGAAGCTGATCGCGATGAGTTGACAAACTACGCTGCCGAAGATGCTGATGTAACCTTCCAGTTGTATGAAAAACTTGATAAAGAGATTCAAAAAGAAAATCTTAAAAAAATTGCTTATGATGTTGAGTTCCCTCTTGCACCGGTTTTAGAGGATATGGAATATGAAGGAATTAAAATTGATGAAGATGTATTAAATAAGTTCAGTGATGATCTTCAAATTTTGCTACTTAATTATACAAAACAAATTTACCAGGTTAGCGAAGAAGAGTTTAACATCAATTCACCAAAACAGCTCCAGGTAATTTTATTTGAAAAGCTTGGCTTAACTACCGGCAGAAAAACCAAAACCGGTTACTCAACTGATGCACGAGCGCTTGAAGCATTGCGTGGAGAGCACAATATAATTGATATGATCTTAAATTACAGGCAGGCAGCAAAGTTAAAATCAACTTATGCTGATGCGCTTCCGAATCTTATCAATCCTAAAACCGGCAGATTACATACAAGCTTTAACCAAACTGTTGCATCAACGGGAAGGTTATCAAGTTTAAACCCAAACCTTCAGAATATTCCTATCAGGACTGATATGGGAAAAGAAATTCGTAAAGCTTTTGTTCCAAAGGATGAAGATCATCTTTTATTAAGTGCGGATTACAGTCAGATTGAACTACGCATTATGGCTTCAATCTGCGGTGATGAAGGAATGAGTGAAGCATTTAAAAAAGGTGAAGATATTCACAGAAATACTGCAGCACTTGTATTTATGGTTCATCCCAAAGATGTAACGGATGATATGAGGCGCAAAGCAAAAGAAGTGAACTTTGGAATTCTGTATGGTATCGGTCCGTTTGGATTGAAAACAAGATTGGGAATAACACAGAGACATGCAAAAGAAATAATTGAAACTTACTTTAATACTTTTAAACGTGTAAAAGAGTTTATGGATGATTCCATCGAAAGTGCAAAAGCAAAAGGTTTTGCGGAAACAATTTTAGGAAGAAGAAGATATTTAAGAAACATTAACAGCAATAATCGTGTTGTGCGCCAGGCAGAAGAAAGAATTGCAATAAACATGCCCATCCAGGGATCAGCTGCTGATATGATTAAGATTGCAATGATAAAAATCCATAATGAACTGGAGAAGCGAAAAGCAAAAACAAAGATGGTACTTCAGGTTCATGATGAACTGCTCTTTGATGCACACAAAGACGAAGTGGATGAACTTTGTCCTTTAATAAAAGAAATTATGGAAACTGCGCTTCCGCTTAAAGTTCCAATTGTGGTCGATACCGGAATTGGAGATAATTGGCTTGATGCGCATTAGAGTTCAAGTTTAGCTTCAATCTGTTGTGGCGAACAAGTTAAATTAACTTTTATGTTGCTTTAGTGCTTTTACATAAATAACACCTATAACAGCAACTAGAAATTGAAACAATAAAGTAAGTATTGGATCAAGAATAAATCCACCAACAAAAGCAGTTAAATATAAGGAAGTTATTCCGAGAAGAACAGCAAACAATAAATCACGATTAAAATCGCTGCTAAGTTTATTTTTGATAACTATTATTCCATTCTTGTAAATAGAAAACGTCACCCAAAGAAATGCACCCAATCCAATAATACCGCTCTCAAAATACATCTGTAAATAATCAGAATGCCAGCTTGAAATTCTAGCATCTTGTAACGATTCCAGCAACGGGAATATTTCTCTGAATGTTCTTGTACCAAAACCGAGAATAGGATGATCGAACATAAGTATATAAGCACCCTTCCATATTATATCACGATCGGATAAATGCTGATGAAAATAAATAAGCTGATAAAATCTTTCGGATAATGTAGGAGCAAAACAATGATAAATCCAGCTAATGCGACTGCAACTACAATAAAAGTTCGTTCTCTAATTATTATCATGAACAAACTAATCAATGCAACGATTCCCCAATGAGTCCTATTAAAAGTAAACAATATTCCAGTTATAATAATTAACAAGGTTATGAACCAAACAATTCGATTTGGAAAAAATTTATCATTCTTTCCCAATCCTATGGTAATAGAAAAAACAACAGTAAGAAACATTCCTAAAGTGCTGTAACCTGATGTACTTGATGAAGCTCTTTCCTCTAATCCTAACAGTACTTTACCTGTACCATATAAACTAGAAAATACTGCAGCAATAATTAATACTTTGAATAATATAATTATGGATTTTTCATCTTCCTTTTTTAGAAAATAGGTAAAGAGGAAAAACGATGAATAAAAAAAGATTTCTCGGTTTAATGATTCAACACTAGCTGAAATATTATTTGAAAATATTATAGAAAGCAAGCGTGCAATAATGAATGCTAAGAATGCTTTATCAAGAGGAGTTTTAAAGTAATATAGTTTTTTATCTTTTACAGATTTAAAAATGTAAGTAAACAAAAGAATGATGATGGCAGCCTCAGCCAAAAATAATGAGAAAATCATTCCGCCAAGTAGAATAAGGATCATCCAAAAAACAAAATTATTAAATTTGTCTGATTTATTCTCCGTGTAATTAATTTTCATAAATTTTAATCATTTCTTTCGCTGTTTTATTCCAATCAAAAAATTTTGAGTGTTCAATGCCTCTTTGTACTAAAATATTTTTTTGATTTTCATCTTTCAATAATGAAAAAATTGAATCCGCAAGTTCTGCTGAATCAGTCGGTTTAAAATAATTAGCAGAATCTTCTGCAATTTCTCTATGTGTTGCAATATCAGATAGAATAACCGGTAATCTGCATTTCATCGCTTCAATTATAGGAAGACCGAATCCTTCGTAAAAAGAAGGAAACACAAATAACTCAGCAAGTGAATAAATTGTATATAAATCAAAATCATTCACCCAACCGATTATCACTATCGAATCAGTTAAATTACTTTCTGTAATAAATTTTTTTATTGATTCAAATCCCCAACCGCTTCTACCAACTAAAACAAGTTTATGTTTTATTTTTAACTCGTCCTTCAATCCTTTAAAAGCTTTAAGCAAAGTAAATAGGTTCTTACGTATCTCTAAATTTCCTACAAATAGTAAAAATGATTCTGGTAAATTGTATTTTGTCTTTACTAATGATCTGACTGATTCATCCGAAACATATTTGATGTTTTTATCTACTCCGTGATAAACGGTAATAATTCTTCCTTTGCTTATTGGAAATTCTTCTTCTAACTGATTTTTAATAGTGTTGCTTACAGTAATAATAGTATCTGCCAATTTAACTGCTTTAATAACTTTCTTTTTAGTAAGTTTTTTAAATTTATCGGACATAAAACTTTGATCCGAACAACTTGCTAAATCATGAATAGTAATAATTTTTTTCTTCGCATTTATTGAGTGCAATTTAAAATCTGGACCATGCAAAGCATCTATTTATTGTAACTTATTAAGTAAGTTGTACCTGCTTCTTAAATGAAAATTTGAAATAAGATTAAATGGGCTTTTAGGGATCAAACCTGGTGTAATTAAATAATATTCATTCTTACTATCGAGCATAATTAAATTCTCTATAAGATTGAAAACATAATTACCTATTCCTGAACGTTGGAAACCTAGTGCTGCTTTGATATCTATACCAAAAACCATAATTTAAATATTATTGAATTGTGATTATTTTATATAATTAATATAACCATTATCCACATAAGCAGAACACACAGCACCAAGCAAAATTATAAAGATCAGAAATATTAACCACAGAATTACAATTAAATACGAAGATATTTCATCATTTTTGCAAGAGACTATTTCATATATTATAATAGTAAAATCTTATTTTCGCGAAAGTTTTGAAAAGCAAAAGTTTAAAAAGAAAAGCAAAAATTAAAATGGTTTTGCAGGTACACGATGATCTGTTGTTTGACCCTAATAAAGATGAACTGGATGAACTGGCACCGGTTATAAAAAACTTAATGGAAACCGCACTTCATTTAAATGTACCGGTTATTGTGGATGTTGGAACTGGAAACAACTGGCTGGATGTGCATTAGAATGAGCATAGGTAAATCAGCCGAACGGTTTGGCAAAAAAATATTAGCGTTTATCTTTAAGATTATAATTCGCTCAGAAGAAATTTCTCCTGACAAAATAATTCCTGAAAATGTAAAGCAAATCCTGATTGTACACCAGGATAGAAGAATTGGAAACTTTATATTATCCACACCTCTTATTGAAGCAACAAAGTATGTCTTTCTAAATACTGCTATCGATATACTTACTGCAAAGAATCTGAAAGTTTTATGTGATGATAATCCTTCGCTCGATTCTATATACATCTTTAGCCACAAGAGTTTTATCAAAAATCCGTTTAAACTTTTTAAACTGATTTCTTCATTAAGAAAAAATAATTACGAAGTAACTATTGAAAGTTCAAACCCTGCTGGAACTTCTTTTTTAAATGGATTGATTACATATCTTAGTAAAGCAAAATACAGGATTGGTTTTACTGGTGGAAGCGGAGCGATCTTCACCAATATTCATATAAATCCGGATAGATCAGTACATTATCACCTGATGAAACAGGAACTTGTAAACATATTTTCAAAAGAAAAATTTGAGTTAAAACCAAAAATATTTGCCGATAAAAGTGAAACCGAATTACAAAAAAATACTTTAAAGAATAATTTCAATTTAAGCGAATCAGAAAAAATAATAGGACTCTGGATTGGTGCAAGAAATAAGAAGAAATGGAGTATTGAAAATTTTAAAACCCTATATCAAAAAATAAAATTAGAAACGAACCTTTTTCCGCTGCTTATTTTTGGTCTTGAAGAGGAAAATGATTATCAATTAATAAATAAAGCTGAGTACAATTCCCTTAGATTTGTTGATCTAAAAAAACTGAAAATGTTTATTTCTTCGTGTAATATTTTTGTCTGCGGTGATACAGGTCCTCTACATTTTTCTTTTGCTCTTGGCGTTCCAACAATAGGAATCTTTTTGAAGGATAACTATGAAACTTATGGTTATGCAGATGGTGATAAGAATTTCATAATTAAACTTGCACCGCCGGATGAGATGATTAAAGAGATCCTGAAGAGTGTAAAGAAAATTTCTATTTGATTATAGTATAATTTTTATACTCCCCTAACCTGTAGCCTGCAATCCTTTCAATAAAATCCAGCAGCGTTCTTAGCAAACCCTTTTTAATCCTTTGTGATGTTGGATTGAATTGAATGCTGCTCTTTTCTATTCGTTCTTTCATAAGTGCAGGATGAGATCCTTTAAATAATTCAAGTGAATCCATTCCGGAGAAATCATATTCAGTTTCATCAGGAACATTTTCATCGATCCAGTCTTTACTATGCCATAATGAATGAAAATTTTTCATTTTTTTCTGCATAGTTTTTGGAGTACGTGCCCACCCGTAATGAAAGATAAATGAATCCAACTGTTTCACTTTTAGTTTTCTGTCATTTCTCCTGAAACCCTGCGCATCTTTAAAAGATTGCACTCCAATATTATTGCGTACAATTCTTATTTCGTTCCTGTACCACTGCCTAGAAGTGGCAACGTGGTTATAACTGCCGTAAAAATGTATATATTTAAAAAGTAAACCTTCAACCTTTTTATCATCGAGATAGGTTTGCATTGCTTCTTGAATTTCCGGCAGATACTTTTCATGGATAACTTCATCTGCCTGGATATAAAAACACCAATCACCGGTTGTTTTAGAAAGGGCAATGTTGGTTTGCTGCGATAAAATCAGTCCTCCCTGTTTTAAATTGGGATCCCAGACTGTATCAAATACTTTTATTTTTGGAGAATTTATGGAATCGATTAAATTCCTTGTGCTGTCTTCACTGTCGCCATGCAAAATAATAAATTCATTACAAAGCGGTAGTATAGATGTAACTGATTCAACAAGAGGAAAATCATACTTAACTGCGTTTTTTATAAATGTAAAACCTGATACTTTCATTATGATTAGTTACAAAAATATGTGGATAAAGTAAAGTGAATGTGCTTGTGCTATATCAATCGCCGTGGTGGAATGCTGCTTCATACTACTCATATAATCTGGTTAAAGTATTAATTGAAAATAATCATAAAGTTATATTTGTAGGCAGTAAAGATTCACCGACTGCAAAAAAAATAAGTGAACTTGAAGTTCAGATTAATAACTTAGAGATGTTCGTTAGTTCTCCATTCAGTATTATTACAAATATCAGAAAAACAAAAAAACTAATTGATGATGAACATATCGATTTAATTTTTCCCATCAGTGCCCCGGGGCATATAATTGCAGGCATAATAAAAAAAATCTATAATAAAAAAATCCCTTTGGTAAAAGTGTGTCTAGATAATGTTCCGCCAACAAACAATGTTTTCAACAGGTATCTTCATAACAAGCTTACTGAATATTTTATTTTTCCCGGATTAGCCACAAAAGCCAGGTATGATAATATTTTCAATTTAGAAAATGTTAAAGTACAACACGCACCACTCGAGTTAGAAAAATTTATTGATTATGAACAAAAGGATAACCTCAAGGAAAAATTGGGAATTCCCGGCAACAAAGTTATTATAAGTTTTATCGGAAGGTTTTCTCCTGAGAAAGGAATCTTCTTTCTCCTGGAAATAATAACAAAAGCATTAAAGCGATCTGATAATATATTTTTTATATTATCGGGTGCTGAAGGAGAGATAAAATTTGAAGATGTAAATAATCAATTAAAAATATACGATATTTCAAAAGATGTTAAATTACTCCCTCTAATGAATGATGTTAGGGAACTGATCTCGATTACAAATATTGGCATTTTTTCTTCACGCTATTCAGAATATATATGCAGGGTAGCGTTGGAATTTATGGCTTTTGGAAAACCTGTTGTTGCGCCTGATTTAAATGTTATTCCTGAAGTTGTTATGGATAAAGAGACCGGTTATATTTATGAACTTGAAGACTCCACAATGGCTGCCAACTTAATTTTAAAACTTTCAGAAAATAGTGAAGAAAGAGAACATATGGGCTCCAGAGGTTTCAAAAGAATAGAAAAGAACTACAGTCTGAAAATATTCGCTGGGGAAATTGCAAGAATAATTAATAAATTGAGTGATTAGAAAGTATGCTCCCTTACAATCCTTTTGAAACAGCAAAGTTGAATGGTGTCCCACTAATTTTGGATGGAGCAATAGGAAGTATGCTCCAACAAAAGGGATTTACAGCGCACCCGGATCTTTGGATGAGTAAATTTAATATCACTAATCCAAACGTACTTTTTGAAATTCATAAAGAGTACATCATTGCTGGTGCTGATATTATAACGACCAATACATTTAGAACTAATCCTGCAGCATTTAAGGGAGCAGGTTATCCTTTTGATTCTATATATGTTAGAGAAGCAGTAAAGATTGCAAAAGACGCCTCTGAGAATTCTAAAGTTCTAATAGCCGGCTCTAATCCTCCAGCCGAAGATTGTTACCAGAGTAAAAGAAAAATACCCAATAAATTACTTCAGATAAATCATAGTAATCATATTGATTTACTTATAGATAGTGGAGTTGACTTCATCTTAAATGAAACACTAAGTCATTTTGATGAGATAAAAATTATATGTGAACACTGTTCAAGTAATAATATTCCTTATATAGTAAGCTTCTACTTTGATGATAATCTATCAATATTCACCGGGGAGCATATCAACTACACAATAGAATACGCGGCGGATCACAATCCATTAGCAATGGGATTTAACTGTATTGCTCCCATATTATTTAAGAAGATGCTCCGCAATATCATACCAAAAAGTAACTGGGGATTTTATCTTAATTGCGGAATTGGAAATCCACAGGATGAGAACATTATATGTGGTGTTGATCCTACCGAATATGCAGAAATTGTAAATGAAGCTATTAAGTATGAGCCCTCTTTTGTTGGTGCTTGCTGCGGATCAAATCCTAATCATATAAAGGAAATAAAAAAGATTTATGAAAAAGATTGAATTAAATTCGCCTGCAAAAATTAATATTGGGCTTAACATCCTTAAAAAGCGTAAAGATGGTTATCACGATCTCGAAACTATCTTCTATCCCCTGCTTCTTTGCGACACAATAAGTTTTGAGAAATCAAATTCTACAAAGTTGGATACAAATTCAATTGAAATAAATGATCTCGATTCAAACCTTGTAATCAATACCATCAAATTAATGGAAGATGAATTGAACAGAGAGTTGAATGTACATGTATATCTTCAAAAAAATATTCCAATTAGCGGTGGACTCGGTGGAGGAAGCTCGAATGCAGCGACTACATTGAAGGCAATTAATCAACTTTATAATCTTAACCTCAGCTATAAAATATTATCTTCGTTTGCTCTTCAACTAGGTTCGGATGTTCCTTATTTTCTTACTTCTGTTCCTTCTTATGCTGCTTCGCGTGGAGAATTGTTAACAAGAATTCAACTTTCTTTGGGTTATCCAATCCTGTTAGTAAATCCGGAAATTCATATTTCCACAAAATGGGCGTTCAATAAAATTATCCCCGGGAAAAATAAATCGTTACTTAAAACCTTTGTTAATAAATCAAAAATAGATATTGAAACTATGAAGGATTATGTAACTAATGATTTTGAAGAAATAGTATTTAGTGAGCACCCTGAGGTAGGAAATATTAAAGATAAGCTCTATGAATACGGTGCAGAGTTTGCCTTGATGACGGGAACCGGTTCAACAGTTTTTGGGATTTTTAGAAACTTGCAAAAGGCAAGAAAAGCAGAAGAGATTTTTTCGCAATCAAATTACACTTACCTGAACAACCCTTTTGAAATCGGAATTATTACCTGACTGCAGACTCTGAATATTCAATAAAACCTTTTGTTGCATTCATTTTTATCCTTATTCCAAATGGAACGGTTAGCTTATCTTCAATGTGCCCATGCGGGAATGTATAGATAACCGGAATGTTTAATTTATGAAGATAATCATCCATCACTTCGCCAAGTGTTAGAGTTCTTTTTGAAGGATCATGCTCATAACAATCAACAAATCTTCCAAGGATTAATCCTTTTATCTTCCGGAAAACTTTAAGCAATCTCAAGTGGTTCAAAATTCTGTCAACTTTATAAGGCAATTCACCTACATCTTCCAATAAAAGAATTTTATCTTTAAGAGAAGGAAAATAATCCGTGCCTATTAAACTGGCTAAAACTGCTAAGTTACCTCCAACAATTCTTCCTGCGGTACTACCTTTTGTAATACCCGGCAGCTTATCAGCTTTAGGATATTTTAGTCTACCCATTTTTTTGGGTGAAGAGATAAGTTTCAAGAAATTTTCTTCCGTATAAGGACTAACATAATTAGAAAAATCAGGAGCAAGCATTGGACCTGCAAATGTAACAAGACCCGCCTTTTGCAAAAAAGCCATTTGAAGTGCAGTAATATCGCTGTAACCTACAAAGATCTTTGGATTATCTTTTATCAATTTATAGTTGATTTTATCCAGCAAGCGCGAAGCTCCGTAACCACCGCGGACACATAAGATTGCTTTAACGTTTTTATTTTTGAACATGGAGTGAAGATCATCAAGACGTTCCTGGTCGCTGCCAGCTAAATAACCGTTTGTTCTTCCAACATTTTTCCCAATTTCAACTCTATAACCAAGTTTCTCCAGGTAATTTATCCCATTCTCTATTGAATCTGTTTCAGTGGGAGTAGAAGCTGGAGAAATAATCCCAATTACATCATGCTTTTCTAATTTTTTTGGTTTGATGATTTTCATATCCAATCTCAATAACCTAATTATAGCACTAATGCCAGCGAATTTAAGGATTAGAAATTTATTAGACAAATTTAAGTTTGCTTGAACACTCCCATGATTATTTCTAAAAGAAGAGAAAATTCTCACTTTTTAATTATTTATCAGCAAATTATTACTGAATTGAATTATTATAAGGATTTTATTACTTATGGATGTAAATATTAAACAATGATATCAATTGATATTTTATTTTAAATGATTCTTTCTAAGTGTAATCCAAATCACGTATTGGAAATAAACAATAAAGTTTACTCATTTATAAAAATCATTTTTATTATATTATTGACACACAATTACTTAATATTTCCAGATTTTCTTTTATGAGCAAACAGAAGATTCTCTATATCTGTGGTTCCCTCAATCAAACTACCCAAATGCATAAAATTGCCCAGGAGTTACCTGAATATGATGCTTACTTCACTCCATATTATGCTGATGGGCATGAGATTATAAAATTTGCAATTCGTTTTGGAATACTCAATTTTACAGTTTTGGGAGGACAGGCAAAAAACAAAACTTTTAATTACATTAAAGACAACAATTTAAAACTGGATCATGAGGGAAAGCAAAATCATTACGACCTTGTTTTTACCTGCGCTGATATGCTCATGCCTAAAAACATAAGAAACTCTAAAATAGTACTTGTACAGGAAGGTATGACCGACCCGCCTAACTTTGCATTTAATCTGATTAAAAAATATGATTTTCCAAGATGGTTGAGCGGAACCGCCACTACAGGGCTTTCGGATCAGTATGATATTTTTTGCGTTGCTTCCGAAGGTTACCGGAATAAATTTATTGATGAGGGAATTGATGAAAAGAAAATTGACGTTACAGGCATTCCGAATTTTGATGATTGTGAAAAATATCAGGATAACGATTTTCCATACCACGGATATGTGCTTGTTGCTACTTCCGATATGAGAGAAACCTTAAAGTATGAAAATAGAAAAAAATTTATAAAAAGAGCTGTTGATATTGCTTACGGAAGAAAGCTGATATTTAAACTTCATCCTAACGAAAACATTACCAGGGCTACAAAGGAAATAAATACCTATGCACCGGGTTCACTGATATTTCATTGTGAAAATATTGGGCCGATGATTGCTAATTGTGATATCTTGATTACCCGTTTTTCTACCGTTGTGTATATAGGGCTCGCATTAGGAAAAGAAGTTTTTTCTGATTTTGATATTGACGAACTCAAGAAACTACTCCCATTGCAGAATGGTGGTAAATCAGCATTCAGCATTGCACATGTTGCAAGACGATTACTTGCCGAACCTGATAAATCAAATTTTTACTTTATGGATAAAGAATTAATTCCAAAGCATAAACTGATTCAGCGATTCAGAGCAAAGCGTAAGCTGGCAAGAATTAAAAATTCTATCTAAGATTAATTTTATTAATTGATACTTCTCTACGGCACAGTAAAATTATAAAATGTCCTTAAATATTGTAACTGTTATTCAATCAAGAATGGATTCTACGCGGCTTTCTGGAAAAGTGTTGATGCCCTTAGCCGGTAAACCTCTTTTATACAGGATGCACGAAAGAGTTGCTGCATCTGAACTTTCCGGAGAAATTATAGTTGCAGCTACTAAAGAGGAAACAGACATTCCAATAATTCAACTTTGCGAAGAGAATAATATAAATTATTACCTCGGGCATTCAACTGATCTGTTGGAAAGACACTACCTGGCAGCTAAAAAATTCAACGCAGATGTTGTTGTTAAGATCCCTTCTGATTGTCCGCTTATCGATCCAAACATTATTGATAAGGTGATAAAATATTATATTGATAATAAACATAATTTTGATTTTGTAAGTAATCTCCATCCTCCAAGTTATCCGGATGGAAATGATGTTGAAGTAATGACGATGAAAGCCATTGAAGACGCATGGCAAAATGCTAAACTTCCTTTAGAACGTGAACATACTACGCCATACTTTTGGGATAATCCCGATAGATTCCGGATTGGTAATGTAACCTGGGAAACCGGGTTAGATTTTTCGATGACGCACAGGTTTACAATTGATTACAAGGAAGATCACGGTTTTATAAAAGCAGTTTACGACGAACTTTATTCAGAAAACAAAATATTTACACTTGATGATATATTAAATCTTCTAAATAATAAACCGGAAATTAAAAAGATAAATGAAAAGTATGCCGGCGTTAATTGGTACAGAAACCATCTAAATGAATTAAAAACCATTGACCCAGGGCAAACAAAAGTTATCTGAATAATTTATTATTTTGCTGTTATAGTTTTATCATTTCTTAATACATAGTTTTTTTAATAAGAAGAATTTTATATGCCGAATAAAGTAGAATTTAATAACGACTTTCCGCGTATTGAAAAGTCTGATGAACTTTACAAACGAGCTCTTAAACTCATTCCATCCGTTACTCAAACTTTAGCCAAGGGACCTCAACAAAATGTAAAAGGTATTGCCCCTAAATATCTTCAAAAAGGAAAAGGTTCGCATGTGTGGGATGTAGATGGAAATGAATATATTGATTTTAACATGGCAATCGGTCCCCTTTCTCTTGGTTATGCTTATAATAAAGTTGATGAAGCAATAAAAAAACAGCTCGAAGATGGAATAACTTTTTCGCTTATGCATCCGCTGGAAGTTGAAGTGGCAGAATTAGTTAGCGAAGTAATTCCCAATACAGAATCTGTTAGGTACAGCAAAACCGGGGCAGATGTAACATCGGCAGCAATTAGAGTTGCCCGTGCATTTACAAAACGAGAACGGATACTTTGCTGCGGATATCATGGCTGGCACGATTGGTATATTTCTGTTACAGACAGGGATTCAGGAATTCCAAAAAGCACTTCCGATTTAACTTTTACTTTTAGTTACAACAATATCCAATCGCTCATAGATTCAATTGATGATGATACCGCTGCGGTTATTCTTGAACCTTTTGTTTTTGAACCTCCGAAGAAAAACTTTTTGCAGGAGCTGAGAGATGTATGCACAAAAAACGGTACGTTGTTAATTTTCGATGAGATGTGGACCGGTTTCAGAATTGCTTTAGGCGGAGCCCAGGAATTCTTTAATGTTGATGCAGATATGGCTACATTCTCCAAAGCAGTTGCCAATGGTATGCCTCTCTCTATTTTAACAGGTAAAGCAGAAGTTATGAAGGTTCTTGAAAAGGATGTTTTCTTTTATACAACCTTTGGAGGCGAAGCACTCTCACTTGCTGCAGCCAAAGCTACTATTACAGAGTTAAGGAAAAATAATGTTCCGGAATATTTGGCAAAGCAAGGTAAGAAGGTAAAAGATGGGTATAACAAAATTGCTGAAGATCTTGGAATCACTTACACTAAATGCATTGGTTATGAGTGCAGATCTTTAATAACTTTTGATTCTTCTGCCGGAAATCCGCTCGAAATAAAATCTCTGGTTCAGCAGGAAATGATTAAAAGAGGAATACTTTGGGGAGGTTTCCATAACATGAGCTATTCACATTCTGATGATGATATTGAATATATATTAAAAGTTTACTGCGAAGTTCTTCCTTTTTTAAAAAAAGCTGTTGATGAAAATAATGTAAGGGAACATCTTAAAGGTGAACCGGTAGAACCTGTTTTTAGAAAAGTTAGTAATTTTAATACAAAACCTATAAGAAAGAGCAGAGTAAAAACGTGAGCGAAACACCAACAATACCGGAACTGTTTTCATTAAAAGGAAGGATTGCAGTAGTAACCGGAGCTTTAGGATTGATAGGCAAAAATCATTGCAAAGGTTTAACTGAAGCAGGTGCATCTGTAGTTGTGTGTGATCTCGATGAAATTAAATGTAAAGAATTTGCTTCAACACTTGCTGAAAAATCTTTTGGCATAGGAGTAGATATTTCGAATAAAGAATCGGTTCTTAATTTGAAGGATGAGATTATTCAGACATTTGGCAAGGTTGATATCTTGGTGAATAATGCTGCACTGAGTGACAGTTTCGAAAATCCGCAGGCAGCTGCGGAGAAATCAATGTTTGAAAATTATCCTTTGGAAATGTGGCAAAAGTCCCTGGATGTAAACATAACCGGTATGTTTTTATGTTCACAGGTAATTGGAACAATGATGGCTGAGCGCGGTACGGGAAGCATAATAAACATAGCTTCCACTTATGGAATTACTGCCCCCGATCAATCGATTTATAAAAATGATAAAGGAGAACAGACTTTTAATAAATCAGCTTCCTACCCTGTTACTAAAGGTGCTGTGATAATGTTCACAAAATTTCTTGCTGCTTATTGGGGAGAGAAAGGTGTTAGAGTAAATACTCTTTCGCCGGGTGGTGTTGAAAATAATCAAGAAGATTTTTTTATAAGAAATTATTCAGCAAAAACTCCTTTGGGAAGAATGGCGCACCCAACTGATTATAAAGGTGCGTTGGTATTTCTTGCCAGTGACGCTTCAAATTATATGACCGGCGCAAACCTGATTGTGGATGGAGGATGGACTGCATGGTGATTGATATGGAACTTAAAAAGAACAATATGTATCTAAAGGAAAAGTTAAAAAAAATAAAACTTGTTTTGACTGATAATGACGGTGTGTTAACTGATACAGGAGTTTATTATTCGGAAAAAGGGGAAGAGTTTAAACGTTTTTCAATTAGGGATGGAATGGGAGTTGAAAGACTTAGAAAGCATACAGGAATTGAAACCGTTATTATTACAGGCGAAAAATCAGGCTCGGTTAAAGCGAGGGCAGAAAAATTAAACATTAAAGAATATTATTTAGGCGTAAAACATAAAATAGAAATTCTTCCTGAAGTGCTTAAGAAAAATAACATCACACCTGAAAATATTGCATTTATTGGTGACGATGTTAATGATCTGGAAATAATGAAAAAAGTTGGATTTACTGCATCCCCTTCCGATGGGATGGATTTTATAAAAGATATTGTAGATTATGTTTGTAAAAACAGAAGCGGCAACGGTGCTTTTAGAGAACTGGCAGAATTAATTATTGCATTTAATGCTAAATAAATAATTTTCATTTCAAATTTTTTACCGAGGTAGAAATGATTGGCAAGAGGGAAATTAAAGTAGGCAACAGAATGATTGGCGAAGGTCATCCTGTTTTTGTTACTGCAGAAATTGGTATTAACCATAACGGTTCTTTAGAGATAGCTAAAAAATTAATTGACGGCGCAAAATCTGCAGGTTGTGATGCAGTGAAATTCCAGAAGCGCACACCGGAAATTTGCGTGCCGAAAGATCAATGGTATATTGAGCGTGATACTCCCTGGGGAAGAATGAACTATATTGATTACAAGCACAAGGTTGAGTTTGGGATTGATGAATATACTGAGATTAATAAGTATTGCGGGGAGAAAGATATAATCTGGTTTGCTTCCTGCTGGGATGATAACGCGGTTGATTTTATAGAACAATTCGATCTACTGCTTTATAAAACTGCATCAGCTTCATTAACAGATATAGATCTTCTTCTTCGCCACAAGGAATTGAATAAACCCGTAATAATATCTACAGGCATGTCAACTATGGAAGAAATTGAGAATGGAGTGAACTGCATTGGTACTAAAAATTTATTAGTCGCTCATTCAACTTCTGCATATCCTTGTAAAAATGAAGAGTTAAACCTAAAAATGATTCTTACTCTTAAAAAGAAATTTCCGGGTATTCCTGTTGGTTATTCCGGACACGAAACAGGTTTAGCACCAACCTGGGCCGCAGTAGCTATGGGCGCATGTTTTGTTGAAAGACATATTACGCTCGATCGCGCTATGTGGGGAAGCGATCAGGCAGCTTCGATAGAAGTTGGTGGTTTTAGCCGGCTTGTAAGAAATATTAGAGATATTGAACAATCTCTTGGAGATGGTGTGAAGAAGATTTATGAATGTGAGCTCGAGCAAAGAAATAAACTAAGAAGAGTTAAATCGAAAAGCGAAGTATAGCTTAATACGGATATACTTTTATGGATTCTAATAATTATCTTCATGCAGATATTTTTTCTGATATTTTAGATTCTATCAGAAATTACATTGCAGGGATGAGCGATGCAGAAATTACTTCAACAGTTATAATTGTTTCTGCAGCATTATTGTTTATTATTCTCGAAAGAATCTTTCCGTACAAAAGAGGACAAAAGATTTTCAGGGAAGGATTTTTTGATGACTTTGCACTCTATTCTATTGCGCAAAGTTATATACTCGGAATAATTATCTTCGGCTACATAATCCGTTTTATCGATAACTCCACAGGAATATCCCGTCTTAATTTATTTGAAGATGTTCCGGTCTGGTTTCAATTATTATTCTTCCTGATTACGCATGATTTATATATTTACTGGATGCACCGCTGGCAACATAAGAACAAATACTTATGGCGAATTCATGAAGCGCATCATTCTCCAAAAAAGGTTGATTGGCTTTCAGGTTCACGTTCGCACGCTCTCGAAATATTCCTTAACCAAACGATTGAATTCCTACCAATTGTTTTGCTTGGTTCCCCGGTTGAAGTAATTGCATACAAGGCAGCAATAAGTGCGGTTTGGGGTATGCATATTCATTCAAACATAAATCTTCAAACAGGAAACTTGCAAAAAATTATTAACGGACCTGAAATGCACAGGTGGCATCACTCAACCGGCAAGGGTAGGAACAGAAATTATGCAACTAAATTTGCTTTCTGGGATTGGATTTTTGGAACTGCATATCTACCAGATTACAAACCAGATGAGTATGGTTTGAAGACATACTTCCCCGCACATTATTTTATGCAAACCATCTATGCTTTT
>JAZGGS010000161.1:0-3402 GCA_036480595.1 Ignavibacteriaceae bacterium | reverse complement strand
TGAATTTTTAAGCTGGATACAAGGACCTCTTTTCCAGATGGTTAGCTTACTAATCAAAGAAAAAAGAAGCCATTTTTCTCTTATCAATGCTATAAGCGAATTATGTGCGCAGTTCCAACCCGGTGTAATGGCAAGTATTCGGAGGGCTGGTGCTGATTCAACGATCAAGAGAGTAGAATCATATCATAAGCTTTATCCCGAAGCCGCAAAAGCTTGCTGGTATCCTGAGGTTTTTGAAAAGATGGATAAACCTGAATGGCAGCAGTTATATGTTAACGCCGAACATAATGGAAGTACAGGTGTGATCACAATAGGGCGTGAAAGTTATAATGGCGATGTAGACAACGAGCTCAACCGTACCATTGACTGGCTTCATACAGAAGATATTAAGAATGTAATTGTCACCGGAGATTTTCATCTTTCAACTCAAATGGTTGGTGCCGATACAAGAGATTTCTTTCCGGCTCTCAAGAAAGTGGAAGAGGGGATAAAAATTTCAAGCTCATGGTCTAAGACAGCCCGCAGACTACACGAGGAGTTTGAGGTTTCCGTAGGATATATTAATGGAAAGCGCTGCCTTGGCGGATTTTTAGAACTGCTTATACACTGTCACTATCTGATTTCAGTAGAGGACGCCATGTTAGGCATGCCGGAAGTGACATTGCCTGTTGTACCGGGAATGGAGGGCTGTCATTGGTCTTTCAGGAAGACAAATAATGAAAACCGGCATAAACTTCTTAAGCTATTGCTTGAAGCAGAACAGGTGAGTGCAAAAGATGCAGTTGGATGGCTCATTGATTATGCAGGTTCGCATAATGAAGCTTTGCAGATTACCTGGAAGATAGCATCCGGCAAAGATCATGGTTTAGTAAAGCGAGATGTAAAGGAAAATGCATTAGATGAAATATCGTTTGATATCAAGCTGCAAGCATCAGATAACCCGGGGATGGAAGCGGCAAGGAAAGCAATCATTGAAACCATACGTGATTCCTGCTGTGTTGATTTAAAAGAGGCGCTCATAATTCAAGCAAAACACTCAGCTGAGTTTATGATCTCTAATGCATGTAAATACGGAAGAATCGGTGAAGAGTACAAACGTGTGATGGATGTATAAGGTTGGGTTGTTAAGTTGGAAGCCTGCTTTAAAAGCAAATTTCAGTTTCTGTTTTCGGTGTACACTACAGACGAACAACAAAGAGATCGGCTTATAT
Organism: Ignavibacteriaceae bacterium; assembly: GCA_036480595.1. GTDB lineage: Bacteria > Bacteroidota > Ignavibacteria > Ignavibacteriales > Ignavibacteriaceae > JAZGGS01. The sequence goes on along the minus strand of JAZGGS010000161.1, from coordinate 2,191 downwards.
CCGTAAAAAATGGAGTTAAAAAATGGCGGAAGAATGTTGTTTCCAAAAATTACTTCATATGTACACCCTTAACAAAATCACCCAAACATTCAACTAATTTTACGTTTTCATCTGGTCTGCCAACACTCGTTCGTAATCCCTTTTCAATACCGAAGGGTTCTAAATCACGTATGATAATTCCTTCGTTGTCAAGGTATTTGTGAATTTCTTCTTTTTCTAAAAGGTTATCAAATTCTAAACAGACGAAGTTACCCTGGGAGAGTGTTATATTTAAGCCCATATTTTTAAAAGCATCCTGAAGAAATTCACGTTCCTTTTCATTTACGGAAATACTTTTCTTAACAAATTCCTCATCATCAAGTGATGCTATAGCTGCTACACTTGAAAGACTACTAATTGAAAAAGGAGTTTTATGCTTTATCAACGAACTTCTAACATCTGTGTGAGTTATAGCATATCCAATGCGCAGACCAGCCAGTCCGTATATCTTTGAAAATGTATGTAGTATGATAAGGTTCGGAAAGCTTTTTTGTAACTTTAATGAATGCGGATATCTGGTATCATTAACATATTCAATATATGCTTCATCTATAACGACAAAAACTTGAGAGGGAATAGCTTTTAATAATTTATGAAGAGAGTCATGTGTAATAATGGTACCTGTAGGATTGTTTGGATTAGCAATGAATATAAGCCTTGTCCTTTCATCACACATAGAAATAATATTTTCCACATTGACAGTATTATTCACAAGCTTTGCCAGTTTGCAATCTCTTCTGTGTATTTCTGCTAATAATTTATAAGCAACAAAAGTTTTTTCTGAAGTTACGATGTTCTCGTCAAATCCGACAAAAGCTTTTATAGCCATATCCATAACTTCCACCGAGCCAGCAGACATAACTATATTATCAGGTGCTACATTATATTTTTCTGCCAGTTTGCTCCTTAAGTCTTCGTTAATAACTTCAGGATACCTGTACACAGAATGATAATTCTCTTCAATGGCTTTTAATGCCTGGGCAGAAGCTCCGAAAGGATTTTCGTTTTGAGATAGCTTTATAATCTTGTCAATTTTTTCGTTCGGTGATTTCATAATTATGCAATTATTAGTTAGAATTGATCGAATAAACTTTTACTTATATTGTAAAGCACCTCTTTGCGGTACCATGCTGAAGCTCTTATATCAGAAATTGGACTCGCATTCTCCAATACTTTTTTAGCAAATTCTTCTGTCTCTGACTTACTGATCGAGGAAATTTTTTTACCTATTAAAAAATCACAGGCAGAATGTGCAAACTTTATTGTTGGTGCAACAGAACCAATAGCAATACCTGCTTGAACAATTTTTCCATCACTGTCTAAATAAAAATGGTATGCCAATGAAACTACAGAACATTCCATCGACCGCCTGGTTCCTATTTTTATAAAAGCTGAGTATGTTTTTTCGTTTCGCGAATGTATAAATATGCTGCGTAAGATTTCATCTTTTTTCAGATCAGTTTTTCTTACATCAACAAAAAAACTATTGCATGGAATGGTTCTGACCTTTCCCTTTGAAGATATAATTTCACACTGTGCTTTCAGAGCTACTAATGCACAAGCAATATCGCCTGCCGGGGAGGCTGTGCATAAATTTCCTCCGACGGTTGCAACCTGGCGAATTTGTCCTGATGCAAGTTTGTTTGCCGCCTCATATAAAACAGGAAATTCTATTTGTAATTCTTTGTTTGAAATTATCTCTTTCGCTGTTACAAGAGCTCCTATCCTGATGCCGTTTTCAGATTTCGAAATAGATGTGAATTTATCATCTTCTAAATAAGCTAAATTTATTACAATTAATTCATTATTAGTCTGCTTTCTTAGTTCCACCAATAAGTCAGTATATCCGGCACCAAACCTAAATTTCTTATCCACGTTTTCATCAATGGTTGCTAATAATTCTTCTGTTGTTCCCGGACTAATTACATTTGTTATCATATTATTAAGCATCCATACTTAATTTGTCTTTTGATTTATTTAGGACTCGTAAAACTTTTTCTGGAGTGATTGGTAATTCATCAATTCTTACACCCAGTGCGTCAGATACTGCATTTGCAATGGCTGCAGCTGTAGGAATAAGCGGTGCTTCTCCAACTCCCTTTGAACCATAAGGACCTGCTTCATCATAAGTCTCAATTGGATAGAAATGAAT
>JAZGGS010000160.1:0-7382 GCA_036480595.1 Ignavibacteriaceae bacterium | reverse complement strand
TTTTTGCTGAAAAATTAATAACCAAAGCAAAAAAAGGCGATCTCCATTCTAAGAAACAGGTAATGGAAGTTTTAAAGGATAAAGAAACAGTGAAGGAATTATTTAGTGAAATAGTTCCGAAAATTGGAGACAGACCCGGTGGTTATACAAGGGTAGTTAAACTTGGCAACCGTTTAGGCGATGCAGCACCTCTGGCAATAATAGAACTTGTTGATTACAATGATATCATTACTGCTAAAGCAACCGAGCGGAAAGAGGAAAAGGATACTAAAATAAAAAAGAAGAAAGAAGCTGAAGAAAAAGAACAAATCGAAGAAGTTGATTTTGTAGAAGATGCTTCTGAAAAGCCTGAAAAGCCTGAAAAGTAAAAATCATAATTATTAATTATTTTAAGAGTAATTGGTATAACCGGTTACTCTTTTTTTATTATGTTCGAAAATGTTTCCTTCATCAAATCAGTTTATAATCTTAATGATGTTCCACAAAGGGCTTTGCCCGAAGTAATCCTCTGCGGCAGATCAAACGTGGGCAAATCTTCTTTTATAAATTCACTTTTTAAAAGAAAATCTCTTGCAAAAATCAGCTCTTCACCTGGAAAAACCCGCTCAATTAATTTTTATGATGTTGATGAAACCTTTTACCTTGTTGATCTTCCCGGTTATGGTTATGCTAAAACCAGTAAAAGCGAAAGAGAAAAATGGGGAAAATTAGTTTCGGGATACATCCTTGAAGGGAAGAATATTGCATCGGCTTTGCATTTTATAGATAGCCGGCATAATCCCACCCAGCTTGATGTTATGCTTAATGAGATGCTTAAAACCACTAACATTCCATACTTTTTTGTCCTTACTAAAACTGACAAGCTTAAACAATCTGAATTTTCTCAATCAGCTAAAAGGCTTTCAAAGATTTTTTTAGAAGCAAAAATTAATGAAAATATAGTACTTTATTCGACTACCAAGGGGAGGGGGCAGAAAGAAATTAAAAAGATTTTTAGAAACATGTTTTATTAAAAATTTCTTGCAAGGAATAATTTCTAATTACTCATTTGTTATTATTTATTTGTAGATTTATATTTAATAATATTTTATTCCAACTGTAACAAATAAAATAAACTGAATGGATCGCAGGCAAAGAAAAAGAATACTGATATTTTTAGTAGTACCGGTTTTGGCTGCCATTCTGTTCATTACCGATGATTTAACAATCCGGTTAATAACACTTGCCTTAATTATCATTTACGTTGCATTTATCATCTTCTTAAGAGATTCAGTAAGATTTTCAGGTGGTTACTCAATCGGGGAAAAGGAGGAGAGCGATACTGACAATTATCCAGCGGAATCCTCAACAGATTTCCAGGAATCTTTCAAAATAGTATCAAAGAATAAAGATGTAGAAGTTATTACAGATGAAACTTATTCGCCGGATTATGGAGTTTCGAAAACCACTCTTAAGCCACCCGACCTAAAGGAGAGATTTGAGGAAATAGCGAAGGAAGAACTTCCGCCCGGTGTTGGGCATGATGAACAATTTACATTTGCGCTTGAAAAAATGCTTACAGTAGTTGCAGAATCATACAATGCTCATACTGCGGTTTTCTTTTGGTATAATAAGAATAAAGAAAAACTTGCTGTTGAAAAATTTATCTCCGGCTCCGATCAATTATCAAAAAGAAAATTCGACCTGGAAGATGATATATTAAGTAAAATTGTTCAGAAAGGTGAACCAGAGCTTCTTACAGATATTCCTCCGGCGGCAGAAGCTGATGTAATTAGATATTATGATTCGCCGCAAGGTATAAGAAGCTTTGCCGGTGTCCCTTTATTTTTTAATGATGACCTGGTTGCTATAATTGCTCTTGATTCAAAAGTGGGTGATGCATTTGGAATTGAAACTATTTATGCGCTTGGCAGGTTTGTCAGGTTAATTACCATGCTAATCCTGATATTTGAAGAAAAACATTCCGACTCTATCTCCCAACAGAGACTACAGGGACTGCTTAAAATTATTGGACCCGATAATGATTTTGAGAGTGAAGAAAAAATGCTGGCAATGCTTCCCGATGCTCTTAAAATGCTGCTAAACTGGGATGCATTTGTTTATGTTTATTACGATCCGCTTGAGAAATTATTTAAGACTGAAAACGTTGTTAATAACACTTCTCTTAAATACATAGGCGAAAGTTTACAAATCGATTTAAGCGGAACGCTTGTGGGAAAGTCTATCTCTACTGGAATCCCTGTTAAAATAGATAACACATCGGCAGGTAGTTATGTAAGATACTCGAAAATAGAAGATTCAAGTTTTGATGGTTCTTTCCTTGCAGTGCCGTTAGTTTACAACAAACAGAATTACGGCGTTCTTTGTTTCGAAAGTTTAAAGAAGAATGCTTTTAGCAACCAGGATGTTCAATTTCTAAGAAGTTCAGTAAATTTCCTTTCTTATATTATTTACTCTCATTCAGCCAGGCGGCTGCTAAAAAGCGTTACTTCAATTGATATTGAAACAAGGGCTCTTAATGAAGCAGCATTTAAAGAAAGATTAAGCACCGATCTTATAAAAGCAGAGAAATTGAAAATACCGGGAACCGTTGCACTTATAAAAATAGATGATTTTCTAGAACAGGAATCGTTGTTTGATGGCGATCCGCTGCCAAGGGTAATTGGTACTGTAGCCGACTTAATTTCCCGCGAAATGACACCCTTTAATTTATTTGGTCGGCTGGATGACAGAGTATTTGTCGTTTATTTCTTTAATTCGAATACAAAAAATGTTTTTATTTGGGCAGAAAAATTACGGGTTAAAATTGCCAGGCAACCTATTGCCGTTGTTTCCAAGCAAACAACTTTTACTGTATCCATTGGTGTTGGTTCTGCTACAAATAAGGTTGATGTTGATGAAGTAATTTATAATGCAAACCTTGCTCTCCAAAAAGCTGTTGAAAAGGGCGGCAACACTGTACGGAATATTAATTAAAAAGTATTCCGCCGATGTTTCAGAATTAATTTATCCTCGGTCTTATGGACAATTTTTTTATAATTATACTTGATGGTGTGGGAATTGGAGAATTACCCGATGCCTCCAATTATAATGATTCCGGCAGCAATACTCTTTGTAATATTGCAGAAACCGTAGGAGGTTTGCAGTTACCTAATATGGAAGCACTGGGGCTTGGTAATATTACTAAGATAAAGGGTGTTCCCTCAGTTGAACCTTCATTGGCTTCCTATGGTAAGTTGATGGAAGTATCTGCCGGGAAAGACTCAATCACAGGTCATTGGGAACTTGCAGGTTTATACGTTCAAACGGATTTTTCTTATTTTCCGAAAGGGTTTCCCAAAGAGCTTGTAGAAAAATTTATAAATAAAACTGGATGCAAAGGTGTGCTCGGTAACAAGCCGGCTTCCGGCACAGAGATTATTAAAGAACTGGGCGAAGAGCATGTAAGAACAGGATTTCCAATCATTTATACTTCTGCCGATTCAGTTTTTCAAATAGCTGCCCACAAAGAAGTTATTCCGCTGGAAAAGTTATACGATATCTGTTCGGTTACAAGAGATGAAGTTTTAACACTTCCACTTAAAGTGGGCAGGGTTATTGCAAGACCATTTGTAGGAATGCCGGGTAACTTTACAAGGACAACCAACCGCCGGGATTTTTCCCTTGATCCACCTGAAGCAACCATTCTTGACTTACTCCTATCCAACGGAATAGACACAGTTGCAATTGGTAAAGTGAATGAACTATTTAATTTTAAAGGGATAAAGATACAGGAAAAAACAAAAACCAACGAAGTCGGATGTAATAAGTTGTTACAATATTCTAAATCAGCTAGTGGAAGTTTTATCTTTGCCAACCTGGTGGATTTTGATGTATATTACGGTCATCGAAACGATCCGGAAGGTTTCGCAAATAAGTTAAAGGAATTTGATGACTTCTTACCTGAATTCTTAGATTCTTTGGATGAATCAGATAAAATTGTAATTACTGCTGATCATGGAAACGATCCAACTACCCCCAGCACTGATCATAGCAGGGAATATGTACCCTTATTATTTTATCAGAAAAATTTAAAAGGGAAAAATTTAGGTATAAGAAAAACTTTTGCAGATGTTGCAAAAACAGCAGCAGATTTTTTTAACATAGAAAATGATTTAAAAGGTGAAAGTTTTTTACATGAATAATTTGTTCTTTACAATTTAAACTTGTTATTAAAATACAAATATTCTCAGAAATAATTTACTATATTACTTAAAAGAAGTTATTTAAAAATGCTAAAGATAAATTTCATCAAAAAGATTTAAGAGGTAAACGTGTTTTTAGGAAAAGTAATCGGAACAGTCTGGTCAACAAAAAAAGATGATAAACTTGTTGGAGCAAAATTTCTTCTTGTAAGGGAACTGGATCTCGATTTAAAAGAAAAGGAACGTTTTATTGTTGCGGTAGACAGCGTTGGTGCCGGTGAGGGTGAAGTTGTGATTGTTGCTTCCGGGAGTTCATCCAGGATGACAACCTTTACAAAAGACAAACCTGTTGATGCAGTTATTATGGCTATTGTGGATAAACTGGATATTTCTGTCTGAGAACTGTTGGAAGAGGAAAGTGATTTGTAATTATAATTAATTTTTTTAAACTTAATTGGAAATGATTCTTTTTAACCGGGCAACGGTTTATTTAGGTAGTTTGTAAATTGAAACGGAAGATATTTTGTTTCTAGGAAAAGTAATAGGAAATATTTGGGCTACAAAAAAGTATAAAGAGCTTAAGAACTTTAAACTTATGTTCGTCCAGCCCATAAATGCTGATTTAAAGAAAACCGGCAATCCGATTATTGCAGTAGATACTGTGGGAGCCGGACCAGGGGAAATTATATATTATATAACTGCATCCGAATCTGTTATCCCATTACCCGTAGATATGGCTCCGGTAGATGCATCGATTGTCGGCATCGTTGATACAATAAATCAAGAGAATTAAAACCTGAGGTTATGGTTTGCTAATAGTTAAACAGTTTACAAACCGGGAAAGCCAATCTCTGGATAGATACTTTAAGGATATTGGTAAAGTAGAGCTTCTAACTGCTGAAGAGGAGATTAGTCTGGCAATACGGATAAAATCAGGTGACCATACAGCATTAGAGCGGTTAACAAAAGCTAACCTTCGGTTTGTTGTTAGTGTTGCAAAGCAATACCAGAACCAGGGGCTTTCTCTGGGAGATCTAATAAATGAAGGAAATCTTGGATTAATTAAAGCCGCTAAACGGTTTGACGAGACAAGAGGATTTAAATTTATTTCTTACGCAGTTTGGTGGATCAGGCAGTCCATCCTACAGGCACTTGCAGAGCAATCCAGGATTGTCCGGCTTCCGTTAAACAGGGTTGGAGCACTACATAAGATTGGCAAAGCATACAGAGATCTTGAACAGGAATTTGAAAGAGAGCCAAGCAAAAAGGAATTAGCTTCTGAACTTAAAATGGATATAAACGAAGTGGCTGAAACTCTTAAGATTTCTCACCGCCATGTTTCAGTTGATGCACCCTTTTCCCAGAGCGATGAAAACAGCTTGCTGGATATTATTCAAAATGATCAGCAGCCCTCTCCCGATAATTCTCTTATGTCTGAATCGTTAAAAAAAGATATTGAGAACGCCCTTACCACACTTAGCGAAAGAGAAGCTGAGGTTATTAAGCTATATTTCGGATTTACTAAGGATCATTCGTATACGCTGGAAGAAATAGGCGATAAATTTAATCTTACACGCGAAAGGGTAAGACAAATTAAAGAGAAGGCAATAAGACGGCTAAGGCAAACTTCCCGAAGTAAAAATTTGAGAACATATTTAGGCTGACATTTGAAGTTATATCTCTATGTGAAAACTTCCCTTATTTTTGCAGCCATAATTTTATTTTCTGTCGGCTGTTCTTCATCTAATACCGTTCGTTACGGTAGCGATTCAGATAAACGTGATGATAATCTTTCCCTGGAAGATGATTCCCTCGCAGTAGATCTTAATCTTGATTTATCAGATCCGAGTGACCTGCCGGAAGATGAACCTGATATTGAACTTGCAGATGTAATTGGCAGGTATGGTGAAAATAAAAATTCTGACGTACTAAGCAACGATAATAGTACAACTAAGGAAAAAGTATTAATGGAAATTATCAAGTACCTTAACACACCATATAAGTACGGAGGAAATTCTAAGGATGGTATTGATTGTTCTGCTTTTACACAAACGATTTATAGAAACACTCTTTTCTTCGACCTGGAGCGTTCAGCACGACTGCAGTATAAACAAGGTATAGAAGTTTCGGACACCGAAGATCTTAAATTTGGCGATCTTGTATTTTTCAACACCCGCCGCAGGGTACGCCCCGGTCATGTAGGCATTTATATTGGCGCAGATTTATTCGCTCATGCCAGTTCTAAAAAAGGAGTAACTATATCTTCGCTCGATCATTCATATTATCAAAAACGCTTCATGGGTGGCAGAAGAATGGAAATGGAAGAGATTGTTAAATAAATTAAAACGTACATCAGTACTTTCCCAATAGCCTATCATTTTCCGCATATACACTTTAAATTTGTATTATTATAAATTTTTTAAGTTATGAGTTCCAGTTGACAAAAATTTAAAATTCCGCCGGAGGCGGACAAGTATAAACAGATGAAATATAGATTAAAAAATATTGATTGTTCAGTTTGTGCTTCGAAAGTAGAAAAAGAACTGAAGAAGTATGATAAATTTAAAAATGCTTCTGTTGATTCGGCTCTTAATACGCTTACAATCGATTCAACTGATTTGCAGCTAGTTGAAAAAATAATTCACAGGGTTGAACCCGAAGTTAAAGTTGAAAAACTTGATAGAAAAATAAATCCATTCAATACAAATAAAGCAAAGATAAGGCAAGAAATAGTAAGAATATTGCTTGTTTTAGCACTTTTTGTCATAGGGATGATATTCAGGAATGAGCTGCAGGCAACAGAATTGAGATGGGCGGAGTATCTACTTTTCATTACAGCTTATCTATTTAGCGGTTGGGTAGTAATTCGTAAAGCAGTAAAAAATGCTTTACAAGGTAGAGTTTTTGATGAACATTTTTTAATGACAATTGCAACCATAGGTGCGATTATTATTCAGGAACTCCCCGAAGCGGTTGCGGTTATGTGGTTTTATAATGTTGGAGAATTCGTTGAAGGATTGGCAGTTAATCGTTCCAGGAATTCTATACGTTCACTGCTTGAAGTAAGACCGGAATTTGCTAATGTTATAACTGATGGAAAGATTATTTCCAAATCGCCTGAAGATGTAAGCATTGGAGAAAAAATTATTGTAAAGCCCGGCGAAAAAATTCCATTAGACGGAATAATACTTGAAGGAT
>JAZGGS010000159.1:0-3802 GCA_036480595.1 Ignavibacteriaceae bacterium | reverse complement strand
TACTCAAAAATATTTTGTAATAACAACCGGAATATCTTAAATGCTTAAACTTAAACTTCATTGGCAAATCCTTATAGCACTTCTAATTGCCGTTCTTTATGGATTATTTTTCACAGAGTATGTCGGTTATGTTAGCTGGATGGGTGATCTGTTCCTGCGTGCATTAAAGATGATAATTGTTCCTCTCATTCTAACATCAATTATTTCCGGTGTCGCAAACATAGGCGATGCGCACAATCTGGGAAGATTAGGATTAAAAACCTTTACATACTACATAACCACAAGTTTTTTTGCAATACTTACAGGACTTATACTTGTTAATATTATCCAGCCCGGCGTTGGTGCAGATCTTGGGCTGAAGAGTGAAGTTCCTGAACTTGCAGCAACTTCGGGTGACCTTGGTGATATTATCATGCGAATGGTTCCCTCCAATATTTTTAATGCACTTGCTTCTGCAGATATGCTTGCAATTATTTTCTTCTCCATCCTAATTGGCTTTTTCATTACTCGCGTTAGTGAAAAATACAAAATGATGTTCACTGGTTTTTTTAACGGCAGCTTTGAAGTAATGATGAAGCTTACAAATTTCGTAATTAAGTTTACACCTCTTGGAATACTGGGAATAGTAGCTGCTGTAGTTGCCGAGCAGGCAGATAATTTAATGAACCTGGTTGGCAGACTGGGAATGTATATGTCCGCTGTACTTCTCGGTTTAGTTTTTCATGCATTTATAACTCTTCCTTTAATATTAAAACTCGTAGCAAAAATAAAACCGTGGCTGCATGGCAGGGCAATGAGCGCACCATTACTCACTGCATTTTCAACATCTTCTTCATCTGCAACATTGCCATTAACGCTGCATGCTGTTGAGAATAACTCTGGTGTATCTAACAAAATTACAAGTTTTGTTCTGCCGCTGGGCGCTACAGTAAATATGGATGGTACAGCATTGTACGAATGCGTTGCAGCAATGTTTATTGCACAGGCATACGGTGTGGAATTAGGATTTCTTATGCAGATGGTCGTGGTGATAACAGCACTTCTTGCATCAATTGGTGCTGCAGGAATACCAATGGCAGGGCTTGTTATGATCTCTGTAATTTTATCTGCAGTTGGCTTGCCGTTGGAAGGAGTGGGTTTGATTCTTGCCGTGGATAGATTTTTAGATATGTGCAGAACAACCGTTAATGTGTGGAGTGATTCCTGCGGGGCTGTAACTATTGCAAAAACAGAAGGGGAAGCATTAAAAGTTTAGTTTGATTTACATCAATTTTTGGTTTCATTTTTATTGAAATTTTCAGTTATTTAATTATATGTAAAATAAAAAATATGTGATGTTGTATGAAAACTTTATTCTTTTGCCTAATAGCTTTCGTGATTTCTGTTTTTCCTCAAAATCATAAAAAAGTAAAAATCTTTATCAACAACGAGTTTGATCTTAACAAAGCTGCTGAATTATCCCTTGATTTAGAAGAGGCCTGGCATGAAAAGAGCGGCAACATTTCCATCTTTGTTAACGATGATGAATTTTCAGAACTTCAACAATCCGGTTTAGGATATGAAGTTTTAATTGATGACTGGAAAGCTTATTATAATTCTCTTCCTATATTAACTGAAGAAGAAAGAGCTTTTACAAATATGGAGAGTGAAATGGGTTATGGTGTATCAGGATTTAATTTCGGTTCGATGGGCGGCTTTTATACATTTGATGAAATTGTTGCAGATCTGGATACCATGTTTCAATTATATCCAAATCTTATAACAGAAAAAGATTCAATTGGATTCAGTCACGAAGGAAGAACAATCTGGGCTGTTAAGATTTCAGATAATCCAAACATAAATGAAGATGAACCATCAGTGGGTTTCGATGCTCTTGTACATGCACGCGAACCACAATCTTCTGCAACGCTTATGTATTTTATGTGGTACTTGCTGGAAAATTATGGTACAGATCCTGAAGTAACGTACCTTGTTGATAACAGGGAAATTTATTGCGTGCCTTGTTTCAACCCGGATGGCTATGAATATAACCGCCAGATTGATCCTAATGGTGGCGGCATGTGGAGAAAGAACAGAAGAAATAACGGTGGTTCTTATGGTGTAGATATGAACAGAAACTTCAGCTATAAATGGGGTTACGATAACAGTGGCTCAAGTCCTGATCCAACCGCCAGCACTTACCGTGGTCCTTCACCTTTTTCTGAACCTGAAGCCCAGGCAGTTAGGGATTTAGCAATTCTACATAATTATGGAACTCATTTTAATATGCATGCCTGGCAGGATGCATATTTGTATCCCTGGGGTTATATAAATCAGCAGACTCCTGATTCTTCAACTTACAGAGAATTTGCATCCGATATGAGTGCATTTAACGGTTACTCTTACGGAACAAGCGGTGAAATTCTCAATTATCAATCCAATGGTACTGTAAGGGATTATATGTACGGAGAGCAAGTTGAAAAAAATAAAATATTTGGATATACAATTGAGATTGGAAATTCCGACGATTACTTTTGGCCACCACAGAGCAGGATCTTTCCTATTGCCCAGATGAATGTCGGATCGAATATGTATCATGCTTTTGTTGCCGGTGAGTATGTACAACTAAATGATCCTAATTTTACCCAGGAATATTTTTTACCGGGAGATAATGTGGAACTGCTGCCCGAGTTTAAAAATAAGGGGTTGGAAACGGCTTATAACCTAACTATGGAATTAAGTTCACCAAGTGGATTAATTACTGTAACTAATGGAAGTGTATCTACAGATTCAATTGAAGCAAGAAGTTTCTATGCGTTAACTTCTCCTTTTTCATTTACAATCTCCAATTCTGCAATTGTTGAAGAGGAAATTCCATTAGCATTTAGCACATATTCTAATGGCAACTTAATGAGTACCGATACGGTTACTATAATAATCGGGTTCCCGGTTATGGTTTTTGCAGATACAACGAATGATCCTGCAGAGCTCTGGACAATAACTGCCTCTCCCTCCAATCCAAAATGGGAAGCAACTTATAGTACTTTTTATTCAGATCCGACTTCATTTACTGATAGCAAAAACGGCAACTACTCAAACAATGCAACAGTTACTATGACTTTAACTGATGCCATAGATATAAGCGGGTACACAAATCCAAGATTAACTTTCTGGACTAAATTTGATATTGAAAGCAACTGGGATTTCGGGCAGGTAGATGTATCAACAAATAATGGTAGCAGCTGGGTAGCCCTTGAAGGCGAATATACCGAACCGGGAGTTGGCAGCTTCCAGCCAAACGGCGAACCGGTTTATGATGGTGTAATTCTAAACTGGGTTCAGGAAAATATATCTTTGGCAAATTATTTAAGCAGCGAATTTAAAGTACGTTTTCAACTTGAAACAGATAGTGGACTTAGAAAAGACGGATGGTATGTTGATGATATAGGAATTCTTATTTATACAATTCCCACTTCAGCACAGGATGATGCAGTTACAGTTACAAAATTTGAATTGGAGCAAAACTATCCTAACCCGTTCAATCCTTCAACGAAAATTAAGTTTACAATTCCGTCAAACGTCAAACGTGAAACATCAAACGTTAGTTTAAAAATTTATGATATTTTAGGGAATTTGGTTGCAACACTTGTGAACGAAGAATCCGCCACAGGCGGAGCGGGAAATTATGAAATTGATTTTAATGCAAGTAACCTTAGTAGCGGGATTTATTATTATAGATTGGTAATGGGATCATTTACAGATACAAAGAAGATGATTCTGCTCAAGTAAATAGGCCCACCCCTGGCTACCGGCAGGACTTTCA
>JAZGGS010000158.1:0-13578 GCA_036480595.1 Ignavibacteriaceae bacterium | reverse complement strand
CCATCTCTTCTTTAACTTCTTTAAACTTCTCAATCGCAAAATCTATATCTTCTTTTGTATGTGCGGCAGAAATCTGTACTCTAATTCTTGCTGTATCTTTTGGTACAACAGGATAAAAGAATCCTATTACATAAACACCTTTCTCTAATAATATTGCAGCCATTTTTTGTGCAAGAACTGCATCGCCCAGCATTATAGGTACAATTGGATGCACACCTGGTTTAATTTCTAAACCTGCTTCAGTTATTTTTTCTCTAAAGTATTTTGTGTTTTCTTCTAATTTATCCCGTAGATGTGTAGTGGAACTTAAAATATCAAATACCTTGATGGATGCCGCAATAATACTCGGTGCCACAGTATTTGAGAACAGATAAGGTCGTGAGCGCTGTCTTAACAGATCAACAATTTCTTTTCTTGCACTCGTGTAACCGCCGCTTGCCCCGCCTAACGCTTTGCCTAGTGTTCCCGTAATAATATCAATTCTGCCTATCACATCATTATGTTCGTGTGTACCCTTGCCGTGCTTACCCATAAAGCCAACTGCATGAGAATCATCAACCATAACCATTGCATCATATTTATCAGCCAGGTCACATATTCCTTTTAAGTTTGCAACAAAGCCATCCATTGAAAAAACACCATCGGTTGCAATTAGTATTTGCTTTGCCTTTTTGGCTCTAGCTTCCTTCAGTTTTTCTTCAAGGTCATTCATGTTATTGTTCTTGTAACGATAACGCTGTGCCTTGCATAACCTTACGCCATCAATTATACTTGCGTGGTTTAACTCATCACTAATAATGGCATCATCGGCGGTAAGTATAGTTTCGAACAATCCGCCGTTTGCATCGAAACATGATGTGTAAAGAATTGTATCTTCCATTTTTAGAAATTCAGAGATTTTCTTCTCTAACTCTTTATGAATTTCCTGCGTGCCGCAAATAAATCTAACTGAGGAAAGACCGTACCCCCAGTTATCGTAACTCTCTTTTGCTGCTTTAATTATTTCGGGGTGGTTTGATAAACCGAGATAATTATTAGCGCACATATTAAGAACTTTTTGTCCTCCCGTAACTTCAATATTTGCTTTTTGTGGACTGGTTATTATTCTTTCTTTTTTATAAAGTCCTTCGCTTTCAATTGAAGTTAAAATATTACCGTAATATTTTTTTGTAGATTCAGTCATGATTTTATCCTTTGGAAATAATTAAGGAAAATAGTTTTAATAAAAATTTTCTATCAACAAAATTATAGTTTACCTTCTGCATGCCGTTTTCCAAGTACATCTATCATGTCGCTAGTCATTGCTGAAAGATTGTAGGCAGGTTTCCAGCCCCACTCTTTCCTGGCAGCGCTGTCGTCAATAGAACTTGGCCATGAATCAGCTATTTCTTGTCTGAAATCGGGATTATAGCTGCATTTAAATTCAGGGATATGTTTTTTGATTTCATCAGCCAATTCACCTGCTGAGAAACTCATTGCTGTCAAATTAAAATCGGAGTGATGTTCAAGTGTTGAAATATCTACTTCCATCAAATCAATAGTTGCCTTAATACAATCAGGCATATACATCATTGGAAGAACAGTGTCTTCTTTTACAAAGCAAGTATATTCTTTATTTTTAATTGCTTCATAAAATATCTCCACTGCATAATCTGTAGTTCCTCCGCCTGGAAGAGTTTCACTACTAATAATACCCGGATATCGAACTCCTCTAATATCAAGATTAAATCTTTTGAAATAGTAATCACAAAGCAGCTCCCCGGCTACCTTAGTAACGCCATACATTGTTTTTGGTTTCAGAATAGTTTCCTGGGGAGTGTTCTCTCTTGGTGTTTCCGGGCCAAATGCAGCAATTGAACTTGGTACAAAGAGACGAGTCATATCATATTTAAGTGCAAGTTCAAGAATATTATACATTCCATTTATGTTTACATCCCAGCATAATCCCGGTTTTTCCTCACCAGTAGCAGATAGTATTGCTGCCATATTATAAATTGTATCGATATTATATTTTTTAACAATTTCTTCAATTGTATCTTTCTGTGTAATATTTATAAATTCAAAAGGACCGGAATTCACCAGTTCATCGCTTGGTGCAGTTTTTCTACCAGTTGCAATAACATTTTCAGCACCATATTTTTCACGAAGTGCCAGTGTAAGTTCAGAACCAATTTGCCCTACTGCACCGGTTACAAGAATTTTTTTCATTTCCTTATTTGCCATAATTATTTAACTCCTTAATTTTTCGAAAATCGCCGCGGGAAAAATATTTAGATAGTTAGCTATTAGAATTAATAAAAAACTTAAGTGTAAAATTAAATATTAGGAAAGTAAACAACAAAAAAATTGCAGAAGAAAATAGTATTTATGTTAAGGCAGGTTTCTTAATAACGAATGGTGTCTTAAATCAAAGAAAATAATGCAAAATCGGTATTACCAAAAAGCCGGGGTGAAGATTTAAGCTCCTTAAGTTTTTGTTTTACCCAGCGCTCATCAATAAAATTTGCTCTTGCTGTTGCCGTTAACCAGTTTAATTCCAAATCATCCACCCTATCATCGATAAGAGCAAGGTTTAAACCATCTTCTATAAATGACCTGGCAATTTCTGTATTCGAAAAAACGATTGGCTCTTCCTTAATATATTTATTAGCAAGCAAACTGTTTATTATTTCTTCGCAAAAATCCGGGGAGAAGCCAAGTTTATCAGAGAATTGTTTTATGATTTTTTTTTCAGGATTGGTAAGCTGCTTATCAATTTTAGCAGTTATTAATAATCCTTTTAAGTAGTTGCTTCGGTCGATTTGAGGAATTTCCATCTACATCCTTTATTATGAGGTGGTAAAATCTATGAAAATAGAAATGAATAAGAAATGCAATTTTCATTCCAGAGACTTGTTGTGCTGCAAATCACGCTTTTTAATTTGTAATCCTATTAAGTCATATTAACTATAGTTAAATGCTTTGTATAAAAATGTAGTTAATACAGGAAATATCTTCCAATTAATTGGATGATGAGTTGTTTGATGTAAAGATAATTAGACTATCTGAATCTGAGAGTTAACAGAGGTGATTCTTTCCGGAAAAAAAATGAAATGTAGTTTAACACAATTGTTGCATGTTAAGTAAGCAGGAGGCAAATAGAAAATTATTGCTGGAATTATTAAAATTACTTAACTTAATAATTATGCTGACTAGTCCAGGTTTACCAACTTAATCAAATCAAAATAATTAAAATCCTGTGGGATAGTGTATAAAGAGCCAACGAGCAGTAAAATATTTTTTATCTCTGATTAGGAAAATCAGACACTCTTTTCTGGTGAAATCCCAGGATCAATTCAATTGGTTGAATGTTCTGAGTGCTATCAAGTTTTTTTAATTAGTAATCCCGTATTTTTTTAGTGACTTCATTTTCTTAGGAAATTTCGATTCCCTAAATCATTTAATTTTATTGTAAATTTAAATTGATAATTTAAAATACATATAGTTAACTCTTACAGGGAGATACTAAAATGGAATACAGAATTGAATCAGATACAATGGGTGAAATAAAAGTACCAAAAGATAAATATTACGGTGCTCAAACAGCCAGGTCGTTAGTGAATTTTAAAATTGGCGGGGAAACATTTCCAAGGGAAATAATCCGCGCACTCGGTGTGCTAAAAAAAGCTGCTGCTTTAACTAATAAAAAACTCGGGACACTCCCCGAAGAAAAAGCTGACCTTATAGTAAAAGCTGCTGATGAAGTAATTAAAGGAAAACTAGATGAACACTTTCCGCTTGTTGTGTGGCAAACCGGCAGTGGTACACAGACTAACATGAACTCAAACGAAGTGATTGCAAACAGGGCAATTGAAATAGCCGGCGGCGAGCCTGGCAGCAAGAAACCAATCCATCCAAATGATGATGTGAATAAAGCACAATCTTCTAACGACACATTCCCTACAGCGATGCATATTTCTGCAGTTGAAGAAATCCACAGAAGATTAATCCCGATGGTTACCAAACTCCGCGATGCACTACAAAAAAAATCTAATGAGTTTAAAGACGTGGTAAAGATTGGAAGAACTCATTTGATGGATGCTGTGCCGCTTACACTAGGTCAGGAATTTTCCGGTTATGTTCAGCAATTAACAAACGGGCTGGAAAGAATTGAAGCTGCAATGCCCCGCTTATATGAACTTGCGCTAGGTGGAACTGCAGTAGGAACAGGACTAAACACTCATCCTGAATTTGCAGTAAAAGCAGCACAAAATATTGCGGAAATAACCGGTCAGCCGTTTGTAACAGGAAGGAATAAGTTTGAAGGGCTTGCAGCTCACGATGCAATGGTTGAAATAAGCGGAGTGCTTAAAACTTTAGCAGTATCATTAATGAAAATTTCAAATGATATCAGGACACTTGGATCAGGTCCGCGCTGCGGAATTGGCGAATTAAATCTTCCTGCAAATGAACCGGGAAGTTCAATAATGCCGGGTAAAGTAAATCCAACACAATCCGAAGCACTTACCATGGTTTGTGCACAGGTTATGGGTAACGATGTTGCAGTTAATATTGGCGGTGCTACCGGGCATTTTGAGCTAAATGTTTTTAAACCGGTTATTATTTACAATGTTCTCCAATCAATCAGGTTAATTTCGGATGGATGTGAAAGCTTTACGGATAACTGCGTTGTTGGAATTGAAGCTAATGATAAAAATATAAAAGCTCATCTTAATAATTCCTTAATGCTGGTTACTGCACTTAACCCTCACATAGGTTATGATAACGCCGCGAAGATTGCAAAGAAAGCACTTGCAGATGGAACTACTCTTAAAGAAGCAGCCGTTGAACTTGGTCTGCTTACAGAAGAAAAATTTGACGAGGTTGTACGTCCTGAAAATATGACAGGACCAAAAGCGTAAAAGTTCTGTGTAACTCTGTGTCTTCTCTGCAAAAGAATTGTTACACAGAGAGCCACTGAGAAGACACGGAGAACCACGGAGAAATGTTAATCTCTACAATATTGTGAGAGATTAATAGAAGTACTATTGAAATAAATCAAATAATTAAATGGAGGAGCAAAATGGAGGGCAGTAGTAACTTAACCGGTAAAATAATTGGATGTGCAATTGAAGTTCATAAAATTCTCGGTCCGGGATTGTTAGAGTCAGCATACGAGGAGTGTCTTGATTTTGAACTATTAAAGGTGGGTTTAGATGTTAAAAGACAAAAACCGGTTGCTGTTGTGTATAAAGAAATTAAATTAGATTGTGGTTATAGAATTGACTTATTAGTGGAGAATGAAGTTATTATTGAATTAAAATCTATTGATGGATTTGCACCGGTTCATACTGCGCAGATTTTAACATATATGAAGTTTGCAGAAAAGAAGATTGGATTACTGATAAACTTTAATGTAACAAAATTAGTTGATGGTATAAAAAGATACGTGCTTTAAACTCTGTGTAACTCTGTGCCTTCTCTGTGAATCTCGGTGAAAGAGTTATTACACAGAGTACCACGGAGCAGACACAGAGAACCACAGAGAAAAATAAGGATAAACAGATGAACAACTGGGATGGATTAGGTTCTCTTTTAATTGCCTGTATTGAATTTATTCTTCTAATAAACCTGGTGATCTTTTCAGGTAAGAATAAATTCAACAAGCTGGCAATGATGCTTATCTTTATCCTGATGACTTATCAGCTGCTTGAGTTTTTAATGTGCCAGGCAGGATTAAGCTCATCATTGATGGCTTACTTTGCCTTTGCTGTTATCTCACTTCTTCCACCGTTTAACTTTATTCTTGTATCTGAGTTGTACAATTTTAAAAGCAAAGCCACAGACCTGATATTTTTACCTGCTGCAGCATTTATCCTATATTATTCGTTCGTACTCGATCAATTTGCAGTTACAAGCTGCGCAGTGCTTTATGCAACTTATAATTACCCGTTGGGTGATTTGTACGGGCTATTTTATTATACACCTACACTGGCAGTTATAGTTTTTCTTGTGCAGGGAATTAAGAAAGGAAAGGATAAAAAAACTTTATTCATCTCTAAAATTCTGCTTACCGGTAATATCATAATCAGCATCCCGGTAGTAGCAGCATTTATATTAATGGCTACTGGTGATTATTATTTAATTACTAAAATTGAAAGCATAATGTGTAAGTTTGCATTCACTTATGCTTTGTGTTTAGGCGTAGTTTGTTTATATAATTCAAAAAGGAAAAATGAACGAAATAATACTGAACATTTACCTTGTAATAAATGAAATGCTTGTTGTAGAATTCCGCGCAATGGCGTACGAGCGTGAAGGCGGCGATGATAATAAAATCAAGTTCCTTAAAAGCCGTACAGCAGAGGACTTCCCCAATGCTTACCGCTTTGATGCTCCTACAAACAAGAATGGTAAATTTATGAGTTATAAAAAATTTCATAAGCTAGAAAAACAGGGAATGCATTTCCAGCTCTTCGAAGAGATATTTTCTAAATTTCACCTTCCGGAAAAACCGCTTGTTTGTGTTACACCTGTTGTTGATGGTGAAATTTATGCAGGCGAAAATCTAATCCGCTGATCCTTAATAATAAATGTAGTGTTAAATATTATTTACTTTATTGCAGTAAAAGAATAGTACGATGAATAAATTCAATTTAGCATTAATATCATTTTTAGTTATAATTACAATTACTATGGAAAGTAAAATGTTTATTTTGAATAAATCATCCCCCGGGAAAAACAAACAACAATTAGAGTTTATAAAAAGGCAGCAGGAACTCGATAAATATTATTCGGATAAACGGCTTGGCTCGTTCGTTAAGGATGGGAAAACTTTTTTCAGGTTGTTTGCACCTTCACCAGAAAATGTTGCATTACTAACCTTTGTTGAACCTGAACAGACTTACGGTAAAGAATATAAAATGATAAAGGATGAAAACGGAGTTTGGGAAACTGCAATAGAGGGTGAGCAATATGGATTGTTCTACGGTTTTAAGATCCGTTATACCGAAGTTCCCGGCATCGAAGATATTATCTGCATCGATCCTTATGCAAAAGCAGTTACAACTTTTAACACATATTACAATCCGCGCAGAGCCATTGTTGTAAAAGAAGGAGATTATAACTGGGAAGGGGATACCTGGATAAAAAATGACTGGCGTGACCTTATCATTTATGAAATGCATATTCGCGATATGACAGAACATCCTTCCTCCGGAGTGGAGCAGAGAGGAACTTATAAAGGATTAACTGAGAAAGGTAAGCCCGGCGGATTAGATTATATAAAAACGCTTGGTGTTAATGCAGTTGAACTTTTACCTGCGCAGGAGTTTGCAAATATCGAAATTCCTTTCCAGGATTCTATTCATGGAAAACTTAATACGTGGAATCCATACGAAAGAAATCATTGGGGATATATGACTGCCGCTTATTTTGCACCTGAATCTTATTACAGCCAGGATGTAAGGCATTTAGATTGGGATCACTGGTGCGGTAAGGAGGCAAGGGCTGTAACAGATTTTAAGGATATGGTTAAAGCGTTCCATAAAGAAGGAATTGCCGTTATAATGGATGTTGTATATAACCATATTTCTGAGTATGAAATTGGAAACTTCAAACAAATAGATAAAGATTATTATTTCCGTCTTGATGAAAATAGTGATTTTATTGACCGGAGCTATTGCGGGAACGAATTTAAGACAGAACGACTTATGGTTAGAAGATTAATCATTGAGAGTGTTCTTTACTGGATGGAGGAATACCACGTTGATGGATTTCGTTTCGATCTTGGAAAACTGATTGATTGGGAAACTTTAGAAGAAGTTATTTACGAAGCAAAAAAAATAAATCCGTACGTAGTATTTGTTTGTGAGCCCTGGGGTGGAGGATATGATCCTGCCGGATTCTCTGCGCGGGGGTGGGGAAGCTGGAACGACCAGGTAAGAAATGGTATAAAGGGCGAAAATCCTTTTAACGGTCACGGCTGGATCTTTGGAAAATGGTATGGCAATAACAATCCAAATAGAATTAAGAGTTATGTTAACGGTACGCTCATACAGGATACACTCGGATTATTTCAACTCCCGGATCATTCAGTAAATTACTTAGAATCGCACGATGGTTATACACTTGGTGATTTTATACGGCTGGGGCTGGGTGACGTAAGGAAAAAGAAAATAATAAAAGATGCTGATGAACATGTTAAGTTATTACCAATGCAGTTAAAACTTAACAAGCTTGCCGCTCTCTTATTCTTTACTTCGCGGGGAATTACTATGATCCATGCCGGGCAGGAGTTTGCAAGGAGCAAAGTAATTCCACTTAATGTTAAAGCACCCGATGAACATAAAGGAATGATTGACCATAACAGCTATGATAAAGACAACGAAACAAATTACATAAACTATAATCATGCAAAAATTAATGAAGAGCTTTTAAGTTATTATAAAGGATTAATTAAGCTTCGGAAAAAATATGATGCCTTTCGCAAAGCAGGTTATAACGATGTAAACTTTTTCAAAATAAAAAATAATCCTTTTGCTCTTGGTTACCAGGTAAAATTTAACAATGATGTTTTCCTTGTATTGCTTAATGCTAACCCTAAAATGAAGGAAAATTTTATCCTTCCTAAAGGTGAATGGAATATCCTTGTAAATCCTGCTATTGCAGGTATTGAAAGTACAGGCACAGTAAAAGAGCAACTTGTTATTGAACCTTCTTCAGGTTATGTTTTAAAAATGAAATAACTAATTATGTTTACACTATTGAAAACATTCTTAACCACTCTTCTTCTTATATTTTTTACCACACATAATTTTTACGCACAGACCGGAGATAAAACTAAAGGTTCCCCGGAATGGCTGGTTGATATGTACTTTAGCAAAGCACAGTTTACCGGTAAAGCAAATTATTTTACAGGCGGGATGAAAGAAGAGGCAAACGAAACTACTATTGGTGAAGAAGTTAACGGAAGTGCAAATATATCCTACCGTGAAATTGTTACTGACAATATGAAAGCAGTTTATGCAGTTGAAGTTAAGCTTGATGAAGGTGTGATTGATTTTTATTGTTATATGCTGGAAACAAATGAAGGATGGAAAATAGAAGCAGTTAGAAGATTTTTATTACCAGGTTTTATTTACAGTGCAAAAGATTCTCTCTCACAAATTAAAAACCTTTCTTCTTCAGACACCGATTTGCTAGAGCTGGTTAACCTGTTAACAAATAGCGATGCCGAATTAAAAAAATACCTGCACAATAACGTAAATAATTTTTATAAGCTTGTTCTGTATATAGAAGATGAAGATGAAAAAAATATTCAAAATTTGTTAGACGGGTTAAACATTGATGCAGTTTATCAGGATGATAAGTTTCCCGGTTGCATTTTTTTCCAGATAGGAGCATTTGATAAAACGGAGATGGGATATTTTTACAGCGGGGAAAGTTCTTCGTTGCCGGAAATTTCGCCAAACCGGTTTATATATATTGAAGAAATTTTACCAAAGTGGTACATCTACAGGATTATATAGAGTTATTACCTGAAATTCCTTTTCTTAAAGATTTTTCAATAGATTTTTTAAAGCTCTGAAGGTTTACAGGTTTCTGAAAGACAAATTCAATTCCAAGTTCAAGGTAATCCTGTGCTACATTCCGCTCAACCTTTCGGCTTAAAACCAGTACCGGGAGGGTGCTTGCCGGGTTTGCTTTAATAAGTTCCTGCACAAATTCGTATCCATTCATTTCAGGCATTTTATGTTCCGTAATAACCAATGCCGGCGGAGAGATGGAAATTTTTTCAAGTGCTTCTTTGCCATTGGAAACAACCTCCACGTTATATTCCGGCGTAATGTTATTAAGAATTTTAGAGTAAAGTAACCTGTCGGTTTTGTTATCATCAACAATTAGAATGCTTGCAGAAGCAGTGGGCAATGTAAACTTAAAATCGGAACCTTTACCGTATTCACTTTCAACCCAAATCTTTCCGTCATGTTTTTCTACAATATCTTTTACTAAAGATAGACCCAGTCCGCTTCCTTTTTCACCACTCGTTCCTTCGGAAGTAAATTTTGTATCAACACTAAAAAGCTTATTAATATTTTCCTGCTTAATTCCCCGCCCGGTATCCTTAACAGAAAATTCTAAAAATCTTACTGTTCCGGATGGCTTAACAGAAACCGTTACATTATCATCCCTGCTGGTAAATTTAATTGCATTCGATAACAGATTGTTGAAAACCTGGTTTATTAAGTGTTGATCAACAAAAACAAAGTACTCATTACCAACGGTTGAACTGACACTAATTCCTTTTTGAAACGACATCCCGGATAAGGAATTAATCGATTTTTCGATGATTGTTTTAACTTGAATCTTTTGCGGTTCAAATTTTACTCTTCCTGTTTGCAGCCTTGTCCAGTCTAGTAAAGAATTAACAAGCGATAACATTGAGGTGGAAGATTCTTTTATAAAATTGATATACTGTGATCTTTCTTCTTTACTAAGTGTTTCATCACTTGCGAGCAGCTCGGTAAAACCTAAAATTGAGCTAAAGGGAGTACGCAGATCGTGGGAAATAATGGAAATGAACCTGTCTTTTGTTTCGTTCAGCTTCAGCAGGTTTTCTGTAGATTTTTTCAGTTCTTCTTCAGCTCTTTTCTTTAAAGTAATATCACTTACAAGTCCATAGATTTTTTGAATCTTACCTGCTTCATCCCTTATTAGTTTCACTTTATTTCTTATCCAAACTGCTCCACCCTGTTTGTTTATTATCCTAACTTCCATTTCGGCGGATAACTGGAACCTGCTGCGTATCAGGGCTGATAGTCTCTTCTTAAGCATAGGAAAATCATCAGGGTGAATAATCTTTAAGAAGAGTTTGGAGTCTCCAAGAAAATCGGCTTGAGAATAGCCCGTTACTTTTTCCACTGAAGAAGTGTAGAACAATGGGCGCATAAAATTACCAACCCGTTCAAAAGTATAAAGGAAGTCATCAATATTTTCAGTTACATTCCTGTATTTTTCTTCTGATTCTCTAATAACTTTTTGTGCACGTTTTCGCTCGGTTACATCACGCGTAACCATTACAACATATACTTTATTATCCGATTCAAAGGTTGAAACCGATAATTCAGTATATATAAAAGAATTATCCCGCTTCTTACCAAGAAATTCAAAACGATCCGGCGCATTTTTCTTCCGTTCAAGTAAACGAAAATATTCCACTACTTTCAGAACATCATCGTTCGAAACCAGGTCTATCAGGTCCCTGCCAACCAGTTCATTTCCACTATCGTAGCCAAATATTTCTGCAAACGAATTGTTGGCTTTTACTATTTTACCATCCGTCTCTACTGCAAGACCATCCTGCGAAACTTCGAAGAGTGACTGGTAAAACTGGAATTCCTTTTCGGCGGATTTTTCTGTTGATATATCAGTTATAAAAAAGTTGAATCCATTCTCTTTAGTGTCAACATCAAAAAAGGAATTTATTACTGCAAGTGTTGGCACCTGTTTTTTCTCTTTTGTTAAAAAGGGTAAGCTTATGCTTTGGGATTTCTGTTTGCTGAGTTCATTTAAATCGAGAGAATTATTTTCTATGAAAGAAGGTGAAAGCAGAGCGGAAATATTTTTCCCGGTTATCTCTTCTTCATTATAATCCAGCACCTTTAAAAAAGTTGAATTAGCATAAATCATTTTTCCTGATTGATCGACCGAACAAATTAATTGCCCGGTGTTTGCAACAATATTCTTCAGTTTTTTTTCTGATGATTTTATTTTCTCATCTTCTTCAAAACGTTCGGTTATATTATTGCACAAAACAATTATAGCTTCCCGCTTTTCATCGGCAAAAGAAAATTTCAGCTCAAAGGTTTGCTTTACCTGGTCTTTGCCAAAGATATTAACATTAATTTCCCATACTTTTTGCTGTTTTAAATCTTTAAGTATTTTTTTAAAATAATCTTCATTAAAAAGTTTAAGGGCTTCGCCAAAAAACCTACCCTTCATCTCTTCGGCTGTATGACCAAAAAGTATTACCGCTTCATCATCCCAAAAAATTATATTACCCTTATTATCTAAGGTAAACAAAGCATTTGATAAATTGGAGGTAACAGACCTATAATAATCTAGTTCTGATACTAGCCTATCTTGCCGGGATTTTTCAACTGCTTCGGAAGTTATATCGTTAAAGAAAAAATAAATAAACTGGATAGTTCCTCTTTTACTAAGCAGCGGTTCAATCCTGCATTCAAAAGTGTATTGCTTATCAGAAATATTCAGTTCAAGGTTTAATTTAAGGGGCTCCTTGGTTTTGGTTACTTTAGCTATACTTTCGGTAAGAGAATTTTGTACTGAAGAACTAAAAAGTTCAGTAAGACTTTTGCCAATAATTGATGGCTGGGTTATGTTTAATTTTTCGGGGGCGCTGCCTGCTGAAAATTTTATTTCACCTTTTTGATTGGTAACAATTAAAAAATCGTTTACTCTTCTTATAGCTTTTTCAATATAATCTGCGCGCAGTTCATGTTGGTTGGATAGATAGGTAAGAATCTTAATATCTTCAATTAATAAAATTCCGCCCGAAACTTTTTCTTCCTGGTAAAGCGGTGCACCTTTAACAATAAGAGTTATACGTCCGCCGTCATTTGTG
Source organism: Ignavibacteriaceae bacterium (assembly GCA_036480595.1). Lineage (GTDB taxonomy): Bacteria > Bacteroidota > Ignavibacteria > Ignavibacteriales > Ignavibacteriaceae > JAZGGS01. Next base: position 953 of record JAZGGS010000158.1, on the reverse strand, counting down.
CGCACCTCGCTTATCTCCTTCTCAAACGAAAAGCCCTCTTTAAGTTCCTTAAGCTCTTCCGTTATACTTGCCGAAGGAAAAATATCAGTTTTAAAAATGTTAGCACCTAATAATGATGGAGTTTCGAGCTGGTAAAGAATGCCGAATTTTTCAAGATTCCGGTTTACAAAATCAATTTTTCCATCCAGTGAAAATGTGATGATACCAACAGGTACCTGCTCAATAATGTTGGATATGTTTATTTCCATAGTTGAAGCGGATTTAGATTAACATCATAAGAATGATTTTTCGGCTTTCGCCCTTGTAACTCAGTGCTGTAAATTTGCATCAATAATAATGCTACATTCCGGTTGCTGTTTACATCTTTTGATTAGCAGGATGAAGTAATTTCGCCACTGAAAAAACTTTGATATCCGTTAATTATTAGTGAATTTTGAAGAGAAGCAGAACCGAATTGGCGGAACTCTTTTTCCAACTATTATTTTGATCCAGCAAATCTTGAATAAACTGATATTTACTGTCTCATTTTGAGTCGCCCTATCTAAGAGAACTTTATTATTTTGGAACACTAATTATCTATTACAGTTAGTACAGGTTAGAATTTTCAGTTATCACACACCCCCGGTAAATTTTTATTGTAAAGATGATTGCTATTGTTAATCTGGAAGAATGATTGAATAGCTGATTGGATGAATGCAAATCATCATAGACGTTTATTATACAAAGTCTGAATCGGTCTATCCATTAATCATTCATGCAGGCAATCATGCAAACACCCTTTTTCATTTGCTTCTCTTTTCAGGTAAGAGTCCTGTCGATCGATACTTATTTAAGGTACAAAACTTTGTTGTTATGGAACACGAGTTACTAACATAGATTTTTAGTAAATTTTGAATATTAATAAACTGCTTTTATCCATTTGATTACTAACATAATACAAGCACTCGGCAAAA
>JAZGGS010000157.1:0-2108 GCA_036480595.1 Ignavibacteriaceae bacterium | reverse complement strand
ACATTTCTGAAACAGATTTAAAAACCCCTCTTCAAAATCTTTTCCATATCTGATTTTATCATCAACCGAACCAGTTCCTCAAATTTAGTTTCGGCTTTCCATCCAATTTCCTTTTCTGCTTTGGCAGGATCGCCTATTAGCAGGTCAACTTCGGTAGGACGGTAGTAGTTGGGATCAATGGCAACAACAACATCTCCTGTTTTAAGTTCGCTGGTAAATTTAAAACTGAATAAATCTTTTTTTGATGAATAATTAATCAGGGATTTTGCTTTATCAAGATCAATCGATTTTATTTTACCTTTTTCATCCTCTCCTTTTCCAGACCAATCAATTTCAATCCCGATATTATGAAAAGTAAGACTTGTAAATTCACGAACTGTGTGCGATTCGCCGGTTGCAAGAACGTAATCACCAGCGGCATTATGCTGAAGTATCTTCCACATTCCTTCACAGTATTCGGGCGCATAACCCCAATCCCTTTTTGCATCAAGATTACCTAGTGTAACAACCTGCTGTAAACCGGCGGCGATTCGTGAAGCTGCCCGGGTAATTTTTCGTGTAACAAAAGTCTCACCCCTGCGCGGCGATTCGTGGTTAAACAATATTCCGTTTGAAGCAAAAATATCATACGCCTCACGGTAGTTCACTATTATCCAGTAGCCGTAAAGCTTTGCCACACCATAGGGTGAACGCGGGTAGAATGGAGTCTGTTCATTCTGCGGCGTTTCCCGCACCTTACCAAAAAGTTCGCTGGTTGATGCCTGGTAAAATTTCACTTTTCGCAAGCCAACTTCTCTAATTGCATCAAGGAATCTTAAGGTTCCAAGCGCATCAACCTGTGCTGTGTAATCAGGTATCTCGAAGGAGACTTTTACATGACTTTGCGCAGCAAGGTTGTATATCTCATCCGGTTCAATCTTTTCAAGCAGCCGGTTAAGGTTACTTGTATCAACAAGGTCTCCGTAATGTAAAAATAATTTTTTATTTAGGATTTCAGGATTATTGTAAAGATGATCTATCCTGCCGGTGTTAAAGGAACTGCTTCTTCTTATAATCCCGTGAACTTCATATCCTTTTTCAAGAAGAAGTTCGGTTAAATAACTTCCATCCTGCCCGGTTATTCCTGTAATTAAAGTTTTTTTCATTCTAATTAAATAATTAATTTGTAAAATAAATAGAACGCTGATGACACTGATCAACACAGATTTGAATCTGTTCAAATCCGTTAGATCTGTGTTCTATTTTCTCATTTAAACTTACTCAAAAACCATTTATAAGTTCTTTCCATTCCATCCCGCAACTCGGTTTTATATTTCCAGCCAAGCGAGTTAATCCTGGAAACATCCATCAACTTTCTTGGTGTGCCATCCGGCTTGGATGAATCACAAATTATTTCACCTTCATAATCAATTATAATTGAAATTAACTTTGCAAGATCTATTATTGAAATATCTTTACCTGTTCCAACATTCAGCTGCGATATTCCGTTATCGTAAATGTCTTTTGCTTCAACATTTTCTATCATAAAGATTATTGCATCAGCAAGATCTTCTACATACAGAAACTCGCGTAAAGGTTTACCCGTGCCCCATATTGTTACCGATTTATCATTTTTCTTTTTGGCTTCATAAATTTTTCTTATCAAAGCAGGAAGAACGTGCGAGGTTTGCAAATCAAAATTATCATAAGGACCATACAAATTAGTCGGCATAGCAGAATAAAAATTACATCCATACTGCCTGTAATAATTTTCGCAAAGTTTTAATCCCGCAATTTTAGCAATTGCATATGGTTCATTTGTAAATTCCAGATAACCTGAAAGAAGGTATTCTTCTTTAAGCGGCTGAGGAGCAAATTTAGGATAGATACATGAACTTCCTAAAAAGATAAGTTTTTCAACATCATTTTTGTAAGCAGCATTTATAACATTTGCTTCTATCATCAGGTTATCATAAATAAACTCGGCACGGTAAGTATTGTTTGCAAGTATTCCACCGACCCTTGCAGCTGCAACGATTACCACTTCGGGTTTTTCATCTTCAAATAACTTTTCGGTTTCATCCTGGCGCATTAAATCAATACCGGGAAAATCTTTAACTAAAAGATTC
>JAZGGS010000156.1:0-4933 GCA_036480595.1 Ignavibacteriaceae bacterium | reverse complement strand
GAATGTAGCAGCATTTAATTTATAGAGTCTATGTCCATGCTTTTGTGGGGCACCCATAGCATACAACTCTAACCTGTTCTTATTATTAATTTGATAAGCCATACCCAGATAGTATGCCCAGGCATCGGTATATGTTCTGTCAGCCATTCCATTACCAACTTTACGAACTCCGCCAAAACTCAGCGCAAATTTGCCGCCAACTAAGCCGGTGTGAGCAAATAATGATTGTTTAGTAAAACCTGCAGATCCAATCTCATTTTTAAAAAATGCACCAGCTTTATGCTGGGTAGGATCTGTGATAATGTTCATTGTACCGCCAATAGAAGGAACTGCTAAGTTTACTGCACTCAATCCTCTCTGCATCTGGATTGATGAGGTAGCATCACCAAGACCATCCCAGTTAGACCAGTAGACCCAACCGTTTTCCATATCGTTCATCGGAATACCGTTAATCATAACAGCAACATTTCTTTGGTCGAAGCCACGCACATTAATACGTGAATCGCCTGCGCCGCTGCCCTGGTTAGTCGCAAAAACTGAAGGAGTAATGTTCATTGCTAAAGGAATATCTTGAGAGCCAAGCATGAATTCAATATCCTTCTTATCAATATTTGAAAAGGCAACAGGAGTTTCTCTTTCTTTTACCCGATCCGATATTACAGTTACGGAAAGAGTGAATTGATATTCCTGCATAGAGAAGTTTAAAGTCATATCGGCGTTAACATCAATTTCCTGTACGATCTTGTCAAATCCAATAAAACTACAATTTATGAGATGAGTTCCTGCAGCTACAGAAATTGAGTACTCACCGTTTCCACCCGTGGCAGCACCCATGTGTAAATCAGGAAAATATACATTAGCCCCAATTAATACGTCCCCGGTTGTTGCATCCGTTACCACGCCCGACACTGTATACTGTTGTGCAAACAGCGAGGTGGAAAAAAGGATAGCCATAACAAAGATAATTTTGTATAGCTTATTCATATATCCTCTCCTTAATTAGTTAATGAGAATTTAATTTGAAATTAGATTAATTAAAAAATTACCTACAATAAAACTCATCTTAATTTCCCCGGTAATAAACTTATTAATGATTACTGTTAAATATCTCTTTTCTTTTAAAAGAATTCAAGTTTTTCTATAATTTTTATTAAGAATTTATATATAGATAATTAAGTAAAAAGTGAATATTCCCTATTTTCCGCATTTTTAAATCATCCTGCATTAAAGTTTTAAGTATTTTTATCACAAAATCTCTAATGGGTGTAGTGATAAATATTTTTATATTTCATTTTAAAAATTAAAAATTATGAGTCTGGATAAACCAAAACTAAAAATATTTCTCTTTTTATTCTTCCTCGCTGTTAGCTTGCTAAAAGCTCAGCCGGAGCCATACGTACTCCTTATTTCTTTTGACGGCTTACGGTGGGACTATGTAAACCGTAATATCTCTCCAAATATAATTGAGCTTAGCAAGAGAGGTGTTACTGCTTCTTCACTAAGACCGGTTTTTCCCACAAAGACATTTCCAAATCACATTTCAATTATTACAGGAATGCACCCGGAAAATCACGGTATAGTTGCAAATGAATTTATTGACATTGAAAATAATGATGAATACAAAATGTGGGATAAATCCATAGCTCTAAATAGCAAATGGTATAGAGGAGAAGCATTCTGGGAAACTGCCCGAAAACATGGAGTAATTACCGCAAGCTACTTCTGGCCTTCATCAGATATGGATGATCCGGAAAAACGTCCTGATTATTATCATGTTTATGAACACAACAGACCTTATACAGAAAGAATAGCCGGCGTATTAAATTGGTTTAACCTTCCTTATAAGGAAAGACCGCATTTTGTTACACTCTATTTTGATCTTACCGACGGAGTTGGACATAAATTCGGACCGGAATCTGAAGAGATAAATATTGCAATCGCTCAAATTGATACTTTAGTTGGTTCGCTAATTAATGGCTTCAAGGAGATAAATCTGTTAGACAGTGTAAATATAATTATCTCCTCTGATCATGGAATGACCAAAATAAGTGAAGAAAGATTGATAATAGTTGATGAAATGCTGAATGGTTATGATTATTTATCTTCCAACACCGGTCCTTTTATGTTGATCTATTCTGAGGAAGAGGATACAGAAAAAATCTACGGAACTTTAAAAGAAGAAGAAAATCACTTTAATGTTTATAAAAGAGAAGATGTTCCGGAATATTTTCGCTTCTCACAAAATAAATTAATTGGCGACCTGGTTCTAATTGCTGATGTTGGTTGGAGCCTTGTTACCCAGGAGAACCTTGAAAGGATAAAAGAACATCCTTCTAAAGGAAACCATGGCTACGATAATTTTCATATAGATATGCACGGAGTTTTTATTGCGGCGGGACCATCGTTCAAACAGAATTACAAAACCGGGACAATAAATAATATTGATATTTATCCCCTTCTTTGTACAATATTTAATTGCACTCCTGCTAAAAATATTGATGGTGAATTGAAAAGGATAGAATATATTTTAAAATAGAAAAAGAAAAAATCCCGGGTATGGAATTATTAAATATAGAATATGAAAAATATAAACTTGACAACGGGCTGGAAGTAATTCTTCATAAAAATAACAACTCCTCGCTTGTAGCGGTAAACCTGTGGTATAAGGTCGGTTCGGCTAACGACAGCAAGGGTAAAACAGGAATAGCTCACCTGTTTGAGCATATGATGTTCCAGGGTTCGAAAAATGTTCCGAAGGAGATGCATTTCCGTTATATACAGGAAGCAGGAGGAACTCTTAACGGCTCCACAAGTTTTGATAGAACAAATTACTACGAAAAACTGCCGTCAAACTTTTTAGAAATGGCGCTCTGGCTGGAAGCTGATAGAATGGGTTACTTTTTACCCGCACTGAACCAGGAAAAATTAAATAACCAGAAAGATGTTGTAAAAAATGAACGGCTTGAAAGATATGATAACCAGCCGTACGGGCTTGCATGGGAACTCCTGATTACAAATCTTTATCAGAAGGATCATCCTTACAACTGGCCAACAATAGGTTTTTTAGATGATATAACCAGCTATACTTTAGAAGATGTATCAGGATTTTTCAAAAAGTTTTATACACCTAATAATTCCAGTTTAGTTGTTGCTGGTGATATTGATTTGGACAAAACCAAAGATTTTATAGAGAAATACTTTGGAACGATTGAACCGGGTGCCGAAATTGAAAAGCTGACCTGTAAATCCAATCCGCTAAAAGAAAATATTTTGGTAACGCATAAAGATAAAATACAACTTGAACGGCTCTATCTTGCCTGGCACTCTGATAAGCTTTATGGAGAAAATGATGCTGCGCTAGATATTCTTTCCGATATTTTAAGCGGCTCTAAAAATTCGAGGTTACATAAACTGCTCGTCTTCGAAAAAGAATATGCACAGGATGTTACTACTTTCCAGTTTTCCGGTAAGTACGCAGGACATTACTTAGTAATAATAACTGCTAAACCTGGAATTACACTGGATAAACTTAAAACTGAAGCGATGAATGAAATAGAAAAGTTAATAAGCGATGGGATAAAACACCGCGAACTGGAGAAAGCAAAGAACAGCATTAAATCGAGCTTCATTTTTTCACTTCAAAAACTTGATCTGCTGGCTGACCAGCTTAATATGTATAATTTTTATTTGAATGAACCAAACTCGTTTAATTATGATTTAAACAGGTATAACATTGTTGATGAAAGAAAAGTTATAAACGCAGCAGAAAAATATTTAACTAAACAAAACTTAGAAATCAAAATACTTCCTGATAAATAAATATGACGTTAAACAGAAGCAATAAACCTCAGCCGGGAAATAAAATTAATTTTAATCCGCCGCATTTCCTTAACTTCAAACTGAGTAATGGATTAGAAGTTTACTTCATTCCAAAAACTGAGCTGCCTATAGTAAGGATAAACCTGGTGCTTAATTGCGGAACTCGCTTCGATCCGGTAAATCTTAAAGGGCTTGTAAACCTTGTTTCTATGTGCATAGATGAAGGTGCCGGAGAATATAATGCTCTTCAACTAAGTGATGAAATAGATTTAATCGGGGCTCACTTTTCTGTTTACAGCGACGATGATTCTATTTATATAACATTGCAGGTTCTTGCAGAACATTTTCATAAAGGATTCGAGCTGTTTAAAAAAGTTCTGCTGTCGCCACACTTTAATGAAAAAGATTTTGAAAGAGAAAAACGTAAAGTCTTAACAAGGTTAATCCAATTTAGAGATGAACCGGAATATATAGCCAACACAGCATTTGAATTTTTGCTTTTTGGGAAAGATGATCCGTACGCTTCTCCAATTCCTGGATTTGATTCAACCGTAAACTCTGTTTCAAATAATGATCTTAAAAATTATTACTCCGGTTATTTTGGAGCTGAAAATGCTGCCATTGTGGTTGTGGGCAGCATTAACGAAAACGAATTGAGATCATCTTTAAACAATCTTTCAGATGAATGGGATAATAATGTTAAGCAAAAGGATATCCAGAGTAAATTAAACTTAAGTGATAAAAAACTTTTTATAGTTGATAAAAAAGATTCGGTGCAGACAGAAATAAGAACCGGGCACTTAACTTCTAAAAGAAATGAGGAAGATTACTTTAACAAATTAATGTTCAATTTAATTTTGGGTGGTCAGTTTACAAGCAGGATAAATCTTAATCTACGCGAAAAGCATGGTTATACTTACGGTGCATTTTCAAGATTTAATTATTACAAGGATGCAGGATTTTTTTATGTTTCAACTTCAGTAGGAATTGAAAATACAGCAAATGCTCTTAATGAAATTTTTTCCGAGTTAAATGAAATTAAAAACGGGGTGAATGAAGAAGAACTGCAATTTGCAAAGTCATCCATTATTAGAAAGTTTCCGGCAAACTTTGA
>JAZGGS010000155.1:0-3139 GCA_036480595.1 Ignavibacteriaceae bacterium | reverse complement strand
CTGTTATCTCTGCATCCTGATTACCCAAGTCAACTTAACTACATTTTTAAGCACATTAGGAATTCGTTTTAATGGATTTATCCGTGCTTTACGCTTTTCTTCTATGGCAAGAGGAATTTCGATAATTTTACAGCTTTCATGCTGTGCACGAATTATAAATTCAGATGTAAATAGATCTTTATCAATGACACACTTTTTGATAATAGGTATTAACTTTGCCTTCTGAAAAACCTTTACCCCATGAGTTTCAGTACCTTTGAAGCCCACTAAAATCCGTAACATTATAAAATTTGTAACATATGTAGCAAATTTTCGAAATAAAGACCTTTTATCTTTAATCCCAGCAAGATACTTTGATCCAACAACAATATCGGCCTTATTAGAGAAAAGAAGTGGTAAGGAAGCTTTATAAAATTCAACATCTAAGATATCTATTTCATCACATATAATAAGGTCGCCTTTGGTATGTTCAATCCCTCTTTTTAATGCCTTCCCATAATTTGGTTCATCATTTAACTGGACTTTGATATTCTCATACCTTCTTCCCAGTTCCAGAGCAATCTCTTTCGTAGAGTCATTAGAACCGTTTTCAGCAATTATAACTTCACATTCAAAATCAAACTCTGTTATTTCTTTTACCAAACTAATTATGGCTTCAGATAACAACTCTTGCTCATTGTACACCGGAATTACTATAGAGACCTTAGGTTCCTGATTTTCTCCGATCGTCATAAGTTTTTCTTTGTTTTAATTTTTCTGATATTAGATATCCCTCATACAAAGCATCTTCCATAGCATTGTATGTCCATTTGCCATATCGGCCAATAGAATAGATATCATTTTCTTCTAAATAACCATGAATCCTATTTGTATAATCAAAATGATTTTCATCATGAATGACATAAGCGGTCGGTATAGATTTATATTCACAAAATTCAATATCTTCCTCAGACTCTATATCTCCAAAATCCTTCAGTAGATCTATAACACTGTTCAAAACTTTATTTTTTAATCTTTCAGAATGATAATCATTTGAAATCTCTACGTATAATGAACTTTTTCCTGTTGGAGAAAAATAAGGAATGGCATTGCTAAAGCAACCAATTCTGTAAAAAGGATACTTTGCTTCAGGAAAATAAATCCAATGTAACCCTTTCAACACTTTTTTCCTTACTCCCATAATAAGATAGTCAACTTTAGTTGATTTTAATTCTGGAATGATATCTTCTATTTCCTTTGGAAGATTATTAATACATCTAAGGAAATGGTTAAGAGGAGAAGTATTAATCAGATATTTAAATTTTATTTCAAAATCATTATTAAAGTAAGCTATTCTTTTATTCAGATCAATTTTTTCTAGACGAGTTTGTAGATAAAGATTTGCGACTCTTTCTTTCAGCTTTTCTGATATCATACCAATACCTTGAAATGACGGATAGAAAAATGAACTATTATATCCTAAGGGGAGATTATTTATACCTAATGTGCCATTGATAACTTCTTCTATTGTCGGTTTTGGAACAAACCGTCCACACCAACGAGATGTAATATCTTTAGGATGAACTCCAAACAATTTTTTGTTAAATGGTATAAAGAAATGCTTGCTTATACCATGACCAAAGTAATACTCAATATAATCCATGAATGAGTTTCCCTTAAAACATGACTCATCTTTTCTCTTAATATTAGTCTCAATAAATCCCATTAGGCACTCTTTAACAACTGGTGCAGGTAACCCAAAAAGATTGGCCTGAAAAGGATACTCTGTGAATACCCCATAGGAATAAATCTTAGATTTTTTGTTAATTTTAGTTAGTTCAACTCCTAAAATATCACTAACAAATTTTTTAATGTATGGACGTCTTAAATGTAACCAATGACCAGTATAGTCAAATAAATACTCTCCCCTTTGTTCAGTTCGTACAAGTCCTCCTACGACTTTCTCTTTTTCTACTATTGCATAATCATTTTTTAAATGAAATGCCGCCGACATACCTGTTAATCCAGCACCAATAATTAGAGCATTATAATCTTTGGTCATATAATTTAAATCTCTATTAAGATGATAAGAAATTGCTTTTTAGAGACTTTATAAGGGTATTAAACATGTTAATAAGATTCAAGTGTTTATTGAAAATTAAGCCCTGAATTGATCTACTTCCTCATTGAACTTGGGTTTGATTTGATTATATTTTTAAGATAATTTTCTAAAGTAATGTACGAACCATTATCTTTTAATACTTTTGCTTCGGGTAAAAATTTTCTACCAAATAAACATTTAGAATTAATTAGATATTTTAATTCTTCTTCACAAATTATTTTATATGTATAGGAATTAATTTTTACTGATTTCGGAAAAACCTTATAATCAATCATATTCTCCCATGGAGAGAAAGTTGTAGCTCCACTATAACTAGTATTTTGTGTCATAATTAATTCTTTATATAACCCTAAATAATGTAATAAAGTAATATAACAATGTTCATCTGGGACAACTCGATCATAATCAAACCATTTTATCATTTTATTTTTATTTTTGAGAATTAGTTGGGCATGCTTACGATTTAAAATTGACATCATATTTGCCTTTTTAATATATTTACGTGATAACATTTTCAATGTTCTGTTACACCTTGGAAATATTTGTTCATCTGGTGCTTTATTAAAATATGAATAATTTGGATCAAGATTATTAAAAATATAATCAAATCCTTTCAACGGTATACAGGAATTAGATAAAAATATAAAATGTTCATTTTCGGCTTCATCGTTAATCGCTTTATCTAATAAAAGATTTTGTGCCTTAACGAGTGAAATATCACCCCATTTTGTATGAATACAATTTTTAAGTTTAGCTTTTTCAAAATATTTTAATGGAGTAGATTCCTTAAAATGAATATAAGTATTACATTTATCTTTATGTTTTTCATAAAAACTATGCCATAATGATTCATGATTTATTTTATCATATATCATAAAACATAATGCGATTTTTCTTCCTTCTCCGCTCGTGACAGGAGAAAATTTATAATTGTAGCCTTCAACAGTTTTTCTTTTTCTATTTACGAACAATAAAATAACCTGAATTCAAGTAATAAGTGCAACTCTAAAGAAGTTGACAAATGAGGTTAGTTGTGTT
>JAZGGS010000154.1:0-8821 GCA_036480595.1 Ignavibacteriaceae bacterium | reverse complement strand
GGAAAGATTAGATAAACAAATGTACAACCTTTCCCGCGTAATCCGTTCAATGAATAATGGAAACGGACCCGATCTGCTGGGAGTTTGCGAAGTGGAAAACCAGGCAGTGCTTGATAGTATGGTAAATAAATTCTTACACGATTTAGATTATAAAATTGCTTACCTGGAATCACCCGATAATCGTGGAATTGATAATGGGCTTCTTTATAAAAGAGGGAAATTCAAACTGCTGAACCTGCAGGCAGATACAGTTCATCTCTCCGATGACTGGCCCACAAGGTTAATCTTCGGAGTAAATTTATTAACTAAAAATGAAGAAAAGATCGCTGTGTTTGTTAACCACTGGCCATCAAGGAGTGGGGGGCAGGAAAAATCTGAACCAAACAGAATTGCTGCAGCACAAACTTTAAGAGGAGCAGTGGATAGAATTTTCAGCAAAGATGTTAATGCAAAGATTATTGCAATTGGAGATTTTAATGATGAACCAGTGAACATTTCTGTTTTAGAAACTTTAAAAGCATATCCTATAAGGTGTGATTCACTTCATGCAGAATTTGTAGAAAAATCTCCCGGTGAACTTTATAATCTATCTTACTCCGCTTTTGAAAATGGTTTAGGAACATATAAATACCGTGATGACTGGAACATGCTTGACCAGGTAATTGTTTCAGGATCACTTATAATAAGCGAAAATTTTTATTACTTGTGTAACTCATTCGAAGTTTACAAACCGTATTACATTGTTACTCATTCAGGAAAATATAAAGGTGCTCCATTCCCAACTTACGGCGGCAGAAGGTATTTAGGCGGTTACAGCGATCACTACCCGGTAATTACAAAGTTTATAATAAAGAGGAGTAGTGAATAATCCAGGAATTGATATTTTTTGCGGAGTAGTAATAAGCGGTAAAATTAGTTAAAAGTATTTAGTAAATAGTAACTTTATTTCAATTAATGTTTATAAATTCACGTAAACTCTTTGGATTGAATAAATTCAATTTCAAGTGTTAGCTAAGCCTTAAACTCATCTTTTTTGGCATAGCCTATTAGTTGACTTTATAGTCCGAAATGTTTATTGTAGTGCTACTTGTTAATAAAATTAATGAATTATTTCATGTCCTTGGTATCAGTTTTATTTAATATTTAGGAGGTAATTGTATATGTATTTATCAGGCATCATTTCATCTTTGTACAATATTATTGCACAAACCACCAGTGAAGGCGGCGGTGCTTTAAACTATTTAACTTCAAAGTTTGAAGCGGGCGGCGGATTTATGTGGCCAATTTTATTCTGCCTGGTTTTAGGATTAGCTTTTAGCCTTGAAAGATTATGGACTTTGTCTCGTTCAAAAACCAACACAAAAAAGTTTATTGTAAAGGTTAAAAGAGCTTTAGATGACGGTGGTGTAGAAGCTGCTAAAGAACTTTGCTCAAGTACCCGCGGTCCTGTTGCTTCTGTTTTCCATGCCGGTTTATTAAGGTCCGAAGAAGGATTGGAAGCTGCAGAAAAAGCTATTATTGCTTATGGTGGCATTGAGATGGGATTCCTGGAAAGAGGGATGATCTGGATTTCCACTTTTATTACTGTTGCTCCTATGCTAGGTTTTACCGGAACTGTACAAGGTATGGTAGAGGCATTTGATGCAATTAAAGAAGCTGCACAAATTTCACCGGCAGTTGTGGCCGATGGAATATCGGTAGCGTTGTTAACAACTTTGTTTGGATTAGTGGTTGCAATAATTCTTCAAGTCTTTTACAACTTTTTAGTATCAAGGATTGACAGGCTTGTTGGCGATATGGAAGAAGCTTCCATTGAACTTATTGATGCTCTGTACGAAATAAAGAAGTAAAATGATATAAGTTAAGTGTAAATCAATCACCTTAATTGAAACAAACAACACTTGAGACATGATTAAAAAGAAAAAACTACGGGAAGCAACAATTCCAACAGCCTCAATGGCTGATATTGCTTTTCTTCTGCTGATATTTTTCCTGGTTGCAACTGTTATTGATGTTGATACAGGAATTGGATTAACACTCCCGGAATATGTTCCACCCGATGAGATAGAAGAAGTTAAAGTAGATCCGGATAGAATGGCTGCGGTTCTTATTAATGAAACCGGCGATGTTCTGCTTGATGGTTTACCCATATCAGTTTTCCAGATAAAAAATACATTAAAGCCAAGAATTCAGTCGAAGATTGATCTCCCTAAAAAGAAAAAACTGATTGTATCGTTAAAAACCGACAGGCAAACCGCTTATAACGTTTATATACAGGCACTTGATCAGATAAAAATGGCTTTCTTCGAAGTTAGAGATGAATACTCTAACTCCAGGTTTGGAAGTGACTATGATGATATAATTCCGGAAGAAAAGAAAATAGTAAAAGAGGCTGTGCCTATTATTATATCACTTGCAGAACCGGAACAAGTTAAATAAAAGTTTTAAGGAATTGTAAATATGAAATTCGAAAAGAAAAGAGCAAGCACCAAGCAGGAAATTCCAGTAGCTTCAATGCCTGATATTATTTTTATGCTGCTGCTGTTCTTTATGGTAACTACAACTTTAAGAGAGGTTGAAGTATTAGTGGATTACAAACTTCCTGAAGCTGAAGCGCTGGAAAAAATAGAAAACAAAAGACTTGTAGCTTACATCTGGGTTGGCAGTGGTAATAAGATGCAGATTAACGACAGCTTTGTTAAAGTGGAGGATGTTCAGCGAATTATGTACGGCAAAAGACAGGAACTGCCCAATGTTATTGTTTCTCTTCGTATAGATGTTGAAACTAATATGGGATTAGTTACCGATATCCAACAGGAGCTTAGGAAAGCTTATTGTTTACGAATAAATTATTCGTCTAATATAAAAATCTGATTAACTAAAAATTAATTCTTTATAAGGCAGGTTGATTATTCCCTTTAATCGCCTGCCTTTTTCATTAATAAAGGTTATATGAATCTCAACGATAAAATAAACAACGATCTTAAAGAGGCGCTTAAAGCAGGAAATAAGGTAAGATTAAAAACTGTTCGTTCTATAAAAGCATTAATACTTGAATTTGAAAAAAGCGGTACGGGTAAAGAATTTAATGAAGAGGAAGAGATAAAACTGCTCAGTTCTGCAGCCAAAAAAAGAAGAGAATCGATTGAAGAATACAGGAAAGCCGGAAGGGAAGACCTTGCATCTGTTGAAGAAGCAGAATTAAATGTTATTATAGATTATCTTCCTCAACAACTAACGGAAGAAGAAATAGAAACCGAAGTTAAAGCTATTGCTGGCGAAATTGGCGCCTCCGGTAAAGCAAATTTTCCTAAACTGATGCAGGCATCAATTATAAAATTAAAAGGACAGGCAGAAGGTAAAGCAATTAAAGCTGCCGTAGAAAAAGTGCTGGGTTAAATTTTGAACGCAATTGATATTATAATAATTGTTGGCATACTTACAGGTTTCATCCTTGGTTTTAAGGATGGATTTGTAAGAAAGCTAATAGGAATTTTAGGGTTTGCGCTTGCTATCATTACTGCTGCTTTTTTTGCCGGTAAAATTGGTGCGATGATAGAATATGCATTCGGAATAGAGTTTTACCTTGCTGAAATTATTGGTGGAATAGCTTTGTTCTTTGGGGTTATAATCGTTTTCACATTACTTAAAAGAATAGTACATCCTTTTGACCGCGTAAATAATATTATAAACCAGTTAGTTGGTGGAGCGGTTGGTATTGTACAAATTCTCTTCTTTATAAGTGCTGTTCTACTGATTTTGAATATTTTCGATTTGCCTGATAATTCAGTTAAAAAATCATCCGCTTTTTACGAGAATACATCTCAACTACTCCCTGTAACTATTGATTATTTAAGCAATTACACGCCTGCTTCAAGACAGATTATTGAGGATTATATAAACGAAAAAGATACAGTTAAATGATTACCCCGATTACCCTGGAAAAGCTTGAATTTCAAAAAGTGCTTAGCCAGGTTTCAAACTATTCGATTACAGAAAAGGGAAAGCAGTTAATTCAGAATATTAAACCTGTAACGGACAAGAAATTTATAATCAGGGAAGGGGAAACAGTTAACCAGGCAAAAGAAATTCTTATTAAAAATGTTCCTCCTCCAATCGAGTTCATCCCCGATCTTACAGAAACTCTCCTAACAAGTAAAATTGAAGAATCAGTTTTAAACAATAAAAAAATTCTGCATGTTCTTAATCTCGCTGCAACTTCCCGTAAATTATATAAGTTTATAAAAGATAACTCTGAAACAGCACCTCTCCTTACAAAATGCTATCCGGATCTCTTTATTGATAAAATGTTTGAACACCATATTCAAAATGTTATTGATGAGAATGGTGAAGTGAAGGAGAAAGCAAGCAAAAAACTTTCCCAACTTAGAAAAGATATAAGGGATAAACAGGGTGAACTGATTAAATCGATAAACAGGATTATGAAATCGCTTGAAGACCAGGAAATGGTTAGAGAGGATTATCTTACGCTTAGAGATGGCAGAATGGTAATCCCCATTAAAGTTGAGCATAAAAGACATCTCAGAGGTTTTATTCATTCTGAATCATCAACCGGGCAAACTGTTTACATAGAACCGGAGCAAACTCTGGAGCTTAATAACGAAATTATCTCTTTAAATTTTGCTGAAAGAAGAGAAGTAGAACGCTTATTAAAAGAGATAACAAATTTAATTGGCAAAGAAAGTGAAAAGCTGAAAGTATCTTTGACCACGGTTGCATATATCGATTCGGTTTTTGCAAGAGCAAAACACTCTATAGAAATTATCGGTTCTTTTCCTTCAATAGATGATAAAAAACCATTTTATCTTAATGATGCCCGGCATCCCGTTTTGCAGAAAAAACTTGGAAGAAAAGAATCGGTTCCATTAAATGTTAAACTGAGTGGTGAAAAGATAATAATCCTTACAGGTCCTAACGCAGGTGGTAAAACTGTTGTTCTAAAAACAATAGGACTTTTAAGCTTACTTCTGCAATCCGGAATCCACATTCCTGCAAGTGTTGATTCGAACATTTACATCTTTGAAAATATCTTAATCGATATCGGCGATGAGCAATCGATTGAAGATGATCTTTCTACTTTTACATCTCATATAAGTAGTATTCGCAATATTCTTGAAAGTGCAGATAAAAATACTTTAGTTCTGCTCGATGAGATAGGAACAGGCACTGATCCTGCAGAAGGTTCTGCGCTGGCAGCAGCAACTTTGTTAAAGCTAAGGGATCTGGAAGCGCTTGTATTTGCATCTACTCATCACGGAAATCTTAAACTTATTGCACAGGATGAACAAGGGTTTGCAAATGCAGCCATGGAATTCGATCATGAAAAACTTACACCAACTTATAAATTTAAATTGGGAGTTCCCGGTTCAAGCTATGCATTTGAAATTGCTAAACGAATCGGCATTTCGGAAGAGCTGCTTCGTTCAGCTTCAGAAAATATGGAAACCGATAAATACAAGCTTGAACAGTTCCTGGTTGACATTGAGGCGAAATCAACTCGCTTAGAAAAAAAATTAAAAGACCTCGAGCTTGAAAATATTCGTCTTTCCGGTTTATCAAATCTTTACAAAAAGAATGTTGAAAAACTGGAGAAAGAAAAAAAAGAGATTCTAAAAAAAGCAAAATCGGAAGCCGATCTTTACCTGGTGGATATCAATAAAAAGATCGAGAAGGTGATAAAAGATCTTAGAGAATCGAAAGCTGCCAGGGAAGTAATAAAAGAATCGAAGAAAATTGTTGAAGAGATCAAACAAAATAATGAAAATCTTTTTACTCCGGAGGTTGAATTAAAGACTAAAATAACCAATTTTAATATTGGAAGTTTTGTTTCTCTTAGAAATACATCAGTGGCTGGAAAAATTATCGAACTGGATATAGAGAAAAAACGGGCTACTATCCTGGTTGGAACTATAAAGATGAAGGTTAAACTTGATGAAATTCTTCCGGCTAAAGAGGGCAAAACAAACGAACCGTTAAAAAGTTACTATAAATATAAGATTCCGGAAACACTATACAGACTTGATATAAGAGGGAAAAAACCGGAAGAAGCAGATTTTGAAATCGTAAAATTTGTTGATAATTCCTTTATGGCTGGTGCGAGCAGGATTGAAATTTTACACGGTAAAGGAACCGGAGCACTAAAACGAACTGTAAAAGAGATTTTGGATAAGCATGATAACGTTAAAGATTTTCATTTTGCTCCAATTGAATCAGGTGGAGAAGGAATAACAATTGTTGAGTTGAAGTAGGAAAAGTTTTGTTTAAAAAAATCTTAATAGCTAACAGGGGAGAAATTGCGGTAAGAATAATTAGAGCTTGCCGCGAGCTTGGCATAACTTCCGCTGCTATCTATTCTAATGCAGATAAAACAGCCGAGCACACAAAATTAGCAGATGAATCTTACTGCATTGGTAATCCTGTATCATCGGAATCTTACCTGAATAAAGAAAAAATCATAAAACTTATTAAAGATATCGGCGCCGATGCTGTTCACCCGGGTTATGGTTTCTTTTCAGAAAATGCTGATTTCATCACTGCACTGGAAAAAGAGAAGATTACTTTTATCGGTCCTTCCTCAAAATCAGTTAAGATGATGGGTAATAAAACTGCTGCCCGCAAACTAATGGCTGATAATAAAGTGCCAATCATTCCTGGAACAACCAAAGCAATAAGCTCGGTTAAAAAGGGATTGCAAATTGCTGAAGAGATTGGTTACCCCGTTATGCTAAAAGCAGCCGCAGGCGGGGGAGGGAAGGGAATGAGAAAAATTTCTTCCCCGGATGAATTTGGATCTGCACTGGAAACCACAAAGCGTGAATCTCTTAAAGCATTTGCAAGCGATGAAATTTATCTGGAAAAATTTATAGATAAACCGAAACATATTGAAGTTCAGATTTTAGGAGATAAAAAAGGTAACTATGTTCATCTGTTTGAACGAGAGTGTTCAATACAGAGAAGACATCAAAAAATTATTGAAGAATCTCCTTCATCTTTTGTAGATGAAGAAACACGAAAAAAAATTACCAAAGCAGCTATAGTTGCTACAAAAGCGTGTGGATATTACAACGCCGGCACAGTTGAATTTTTAATGGATGAGAAGAAGAATTTTTACTTCCTTGAAATGAATACACGCTTGCAGGTCGAGCATCCAGTAACCGAGATGATAACCGGAATCGATCTTGTTAAAGAGCAGATTAGTATTGCTCACGGAAATCGTTTATCAGTTAAACAAAAAGATGTTAAAAGGCGCGGGCATTCGCTTGAGTGCAGGATTTATGCTGAAGATCCGAATAATAATTTTCTTCCCTCAAACGGAAAAATATTTCATTACAAGGAGCCGGGTGGACCCGGCGTAAGGATTGATTCAGGTGTTGGAAGCGGTTCTGAAATAACAATGTATTACGATCCGTTAATTTCTAAATTGGTTTGCTGGGGCAGCAACCGCGAAGCAGCAATTAAACTAATGAAAAAAGCACTTTCGGAATACCAAATTGCCGGAGTAATAAATAATATTCCGTTTCTTAGCTTAATTATCGCTCATAAATCGTTTAAAAGTGGTAAATTCAATATTAATTTTCTTAACGAGAAACTTATGGATAGTCTGCCCTCACTTGAAAATGCTAATGGTAAAGGAGAGCTTGAAACGGTTGCTGCAATATTTTCAGCTTTGTTAAAGCACAACTCTAAAGTGAAAATAATTCATACACACTCTAAAAAAATTAATAGATGGCAGGAGCAAATGTATGAATGAATTTGTTGTTACGGTTAACGAAAAGAAGAAACCGGTTAACATTTTAAATGATACTGAACTTAAAATAAAGAATAAGAAATACAGTTACGAAATTTCTCATGTCCGTAATAATACTTATCTTCTTAAATGTGGAAATAACTATTTTGAAATTGTAGCCGACAAAGTTAATAACGAACATTTTTCAATACTTTTAAACGGGTATCATTTTGATGCGTTTGTAAGAACAGCTTTGCAGGAAAAAGCAATTCATTTGCTGGAAGAGGCACAAACGGCAACACATCATCAGTTTGAAGTTAAAGCGCCGATGCCGGGAATTATCTTAAAAGTAAAAAAACAGGGTGGAGATACAATTTCGGAGGGTGAATCGATCATGATCCTGGAAGCAATGAAGATGGAAAACGATTTGAAAGCACCACAAGCAGGAATAATAAAAGAAATATACATCAGCGTGGGCAATACGGTTGAAAAAGGAGATAAATTATTTTTAATTGAATAACTTTTTATTTGTTTACTATATAATTTATTTAAACATTTTACAAAATTAAAAGGAGCACATCTATGAAAATATTATACAATTTTCAAATCCTTCATGTTGTTTTTAATAAACATCTGCTTTCATCACTTGTAATAATTTTATTGTTATCCTGTCAATTATTTGCTCAAGGTAATGGAACAATAAATGGTCATATTACAGATGAAAGTACCGGGGAGGCATTGATTCGGGTTAATGTACTAATAAGCGGTACTACAATAGGTGCTGCTACCGACCTTGACGGAAACTATTCAATTACAAATGTTCCTGCCGGCACATATACTTTAGTTTTTTCACTTATTAGTTATCAAACAATTACGAAGGATGAAGTAGTTGTAAATGCCAATCAAACTGTGCAATTAGATGTTGAATTAACTACATCGGCAATAGAGTTAGGAAATGTTACAGTTTATGCTGCTTCCAGAAGAAATGAAAAAATTACGGAAGCACCATCTGCAGTAACTGTAATAGGTATGGAGGAAATCAGACTCAAATCCAACTCAGGCAATGTCCCAAAA
>JAZGGS010000153.1:0-2228 GCA_036480595.1 Ignavibacteriaceae bacterium | reverse complement strand
AAACTCGAAGTAGTTTTGGTGATTTAACAAATACGATTAGGGAGAACATTGTTGGAGCTGAAGTTGTAAGAATGTTTAGCACTCAAGACAAAGAACACCAGAAATTTCAAAAAAACAATCGAAGATTTCTCAACGCGAGTGTCCAATCTGTAAAATACAACTCACTATACATGCCAGTGATATACGTAGTTATTGGATTTATGATAATTATCACGTTTTTCTTAGGAGGAATGTGGTATATTGAGGGAAATATGCCATTAGAAGCAATTGTAACCTTAATATCATACATAGCAGCTCTAGGATTTCCTTTAATGATGCTAGGGCAAATAATGTTAATTTACGTTCAAGCGGATGCTGCCTTAATTCGAGTTAGAGAAGTACTTGATTCTGCTCCCGAAATTAAAGATCTTCCAGATGCTCTCCCCTTAAAATCCGCAAAGGGTGAAATTTCTTTTGAAGATGTATCGTTTGGTTATACATCTGAACACAGAATTTTGAAAGATGTTTCATTTAAAATTCTTGAGGGTAAGAAATTAGCCATTTTGGGGACGACAGGCTCTGGGAAGTCAACTATTATTAATTTAATACCCCGATTTTACGAGATTAATAAGGGTGTTATCAAAATCGATAATAACGACATAAGAAATTATATTTTGAAGGATTTAAGAAGAACTGTTGGAATTGTTTCCCAAGAGACTTATCTATTTAATAAAAGTATAGCAGAAAATATAGCCTATGGTAAAGAGGATGCCCAAGAGGGAGAAATAATTGAAGCAGCTAAAATTGCTGAACTCCATGATTTTATTATGACCTTACCTAAGGGATATGATTCGCTCGTAGGAGAAAGAGGAACACGACTATCAGGGGGGCAGAAACAACGTTTAACCATTGCTAGAGCCTTAATTGTTAAACCAAAGATCTTGATTTTTGACGATTCTACAAGTTCAGTTGACGTTGAAACTGAATTTAAAATCCAAGAAGCCTTAACTAAAATAATGAAAAATACAACAACAATTATAATAACACAGCGCATATCCACAATTCGTAATGCGGATTTGATACTAATTTTAGATAGAGGTCGTGTCGTAGGTTTAGGGAATCACGATGAATTAATTAATTCTAACATTCTATATAAGCAAATATATGAAACATTGTTCCAAAAACAAAAATCGAAAGGAGGTAACATTAATGAGTAGAAATAATCACAAGGAAAATGAAGATGAAAAAGAAATCATTCAACCAAGACTCGGTGGTATGCACAAAGGTTTTATGATGGATAATAGTAATTCTAAATTAGAACACCCTCGACGAGAATTGTGGAAATGGCTTTTTTCATATTTAGGACCGTTTAAGTGGAAGTTTATAACCCTTTTAGTTTTACTGTTAATTGGAACGTTAGTTACCTCAATAAATCCCATTATTTCAGCGAATATAATAGATAACGGTATTGTGGCTAAAGATAGTATCTACATCGTTTTTATGTCAACATTTTATTTTTCACTTCTTGTAGCTATGGCCATAACGACGTACTTTGCACATTACGGAATGGGAAAAATATCACAAAATATTACATTTGAGATTAGAAACAACCTTTTCTATAAACTTCAAAGCATGTCCCTAAGTTATTTTGACAAGAGATCATCAGGAGATATCATGTCTATTACAACCAATGATGTGACCATATTAAACCAATTGGTTGGGGGTCAATTTGTTATGGTAATTACAAGCGTTGTTAGTTTAGTCCTTACTGTAAGTATCATGTTCTTTCTCAATCTGTTCTTAGCTTTACTCTCATTAATTATTTTCCCCATATTTTTCTTTTTTACTTTTTTATTTAGAAAGGTAGCGATGGGGCTTTTTAAAGAATCAAGAAAAACAATTGGAAGTGTTACTTCCTCAATTCAAGAAAATATTGCGGGAGCCAAAGTAGTTCAAGCATACGGACAGGAAAAAAAAGCATCCTCTGAGTTTGATGAAGCTAACACAGCGAATTACAATGCAATGTTGAAAGTTAGGAAGTTTATGGCAACAATCTTTCCATTAATTAATCTCGTAACCAGTATACTTACTGCGGGAATTTTGTTGGCAGGAGGATTTGTATTCCTAGGAAATGTTACGATATTTGGTACAGCTGTTACTGTCGGAGTACTTAGCGCATTCATATCAATCCTGGCTCAATTTTTTAGACCATTCATGTCATTAATGATGATTCAGGAAATGATCGCGTC